>JAFOCD010000050.1 GCA_017381475.1 Bacteroidaceae bacterium | reverse complement strand
GATGACAACACCGGCAGCAGCGTCGTCAGTACCAAGAACTGATACCGAGAAATCAGAAGATGGAGCAACACCCTCCTCAATGAGGTAGCAGTTACCTGGGTCAGTTGTAGTCCAGCTGTTTACAACAATACCGGCATCCATCTGGTTAGGCTCCTGTGAGTTCATACCGTTACCGCCGATAGTGAGCTTCCAGGGATAGTTGCCACCAACTTTTGTCAAGCCGAGAGCAGAAGATGGTGTTGCTGTAAAGCTACCGTTTGAGCTTACATACTTCTCTGCGCCTACACTGTAGAGATAGTAGTTCGAACCGTTCTTTTCGATACGGAACAACTGTGCCGGGTCGGCATTGTTTCTTGTTACAGTACCCACCAGTTTACCTGTGCTACCACAGATTTCACCCGGAACCTTGTCACTGTACAACAAGAAAGCTCGTGCACTACGCAATGTGTAAACCTTGTCGTTACTCAATTGCGAGAGATCAGTTACTGTCTGTGCCTGTGTCGCAAAAGCCGAACACAAGAAAGAGACCAGCATGAATAAGATCTTTTTCATAGAGTTTGTTTTAAATTGTTAGTATTAAGTTTTATCTATCTTCTCAAAAACAGGCACACTCTTTGGAGCATACCATTTCAATGAACAAAAATAAGGCATACTATTTACAAAAGCAAATAAATATATAGTTATTATAATATTATAGCAAAAACAGGCTTGTCAGCGGGCAAGCCTGTTTTATTTTAACATTCAGCTTTTATCTCATGCAAGCAACTCTGTTGCCAGTTGTTCCATTGCCGGCAGGTCGCTCTCCTTCATGCGTGAACGGATTGTCACCATGGTATCCACGATTGCAATGTTCTTCATGCCCTCGAGCATTGCACGCATCACACGCCCTGCGGTAGGAGCCCATGAGCCGTTCTCCACTATCGCAACCTTGCGGTTCTGGTAGTTCTTCAGTTTCAGGTGGTGCAGGAAATCGTGCATCGGAGGGAACACATCGGCATCGTATGAAGCCGCGCACACCACCATGTGGCTGTAACGGAAGGCATCCTCGACAGCCTCGGCCATATCACAACGAGAGAGGTCGGTCACTACCACCTTGGGAGCACCCTTTTCGCGCAGTATATCGGCAAGACGATTGGCTGCAGCGGCAGTTCCGCCATGGATTGAGGCGTATGCAACAAGCACGCCCGGAGTTTCGGGTTCATACTTGCTCCAAATATCATAAAGCCCGATGTAATGAGAGAGGTTTTCTGTAAGTACAGGACCGTGAAGCGGACAAATCATTGCAATATCGAGCGTCGCTGCCTTCTTGAGCAGCGCCTGCACCTGCGCGCCATATTTGCCACAGATATTGATGAAATAGCGACGTGCCTCGCAGTCCCAAGAGCCTTCGTTGCACAAAGCACCGAACTTGCCGAACGCATCGGCGGCAAAGAGCACCTTCTCGCTCTGCTCGTATGAGACCATAACCTCGGGCCAGTGCACCATGGGAGCAACAAAAAACTGCAGCGTGTGGCTGCCGAGCGACAGGGTGTCGCCCTCCTTGACTGCAACTGTGCGGCCTTCAAATTCTACTTTCTCGAAGAATTGTGGCATCATCTGCACAGCCTTTGCCGTTGCCACCACCTTCACTTGGGGATACTTGTCGAGCACCTCGTGGATGAGCGCGGCATGGTCGGGCTCCAAGTGCTGCACTACAAGGTAGTCGGGGGTGCGGCCGCCAAGCACATACTCGACATTGGCCCACCACTCTGCACCCTTGCGTGCATCGACAGTGTCCATGATTGCAACCTTTTCATCAAGAATCACATAGGAGTTGTATGCCATTCCTTCGGGCACTACATACTGGCTCTCGAAGAGGTCGATGTCAAGGTCATCGACTCCCACATATTTTATTGTCGGTGTTATTTCCATTACTTAGAAGTTCTTTTATTACATTTCATTCAAGCCATTACCGAAACCACTAACAATAGCCTCGCTATCGGTTGATATTTTCTTTACATCCACACTACGCAGCAACTGTTCAAGTTCTGCCACGCGTGCTTCATTGCCCGTTGCCTTTGCCTCGGCAAGCAGAATCCTGTATTTCTCGAACAGTTGGATGCCCTGCACAAGACGCTCCCAACGGATTGAGCTGACGCTGAACGGATAGATGACATAGGTGTCACCGGCAGGCCATGCTGTGAAGCGTGAATCCTCTTCGGGAGTTACAGTCCAGCTGTTATATGCCCAGCGCAGATAGCCGTCGAGATCCTTTGCAAGAGCCTCTAGAGCAATGAAAGCGGCATCGGCAGGATCCGAGAACGTAAAGAGGTTGGGATACTCGGCGCTGCAGCATGTGTAGTATGTCGAAACCTTACCCTGCGCGCGGCGTGTGGCCAGGAGCTCGGGGGTATAGGCACCGTATGCGAAGATATCAAGGCAATAGTCATGGATGTCGGCCTCAATCTCGGGGTGGTAGTTGCCAGCCATCGAAATCTTCATTCCGGGGGCATACTCCTTGATGACCTTAATGGCCGCCTGCATCTGCTGCAGACTGCGCTCGTCCATGGAGATGAATGTCTTGTCAAACCATCCCTTCTCCTTCAAGTGAGCCGAGAAAGCACTGAGCATTCCACCCCAGAATTGAGCATAGGCATCCTCGCCGGGAGCACAGTTGATATACTTGTGCGAGTGGGTTGCTTGGTCATAGTAGCGGAAAGAGAGTTTCCATGGAATCATTGAGAAGCAGGTAATCTCCTTGTCAATGCCGCACGACATCATGAACTCTACCCAACGGTCAAAGATTGTGAAGTCGTACCACCAGGTGCCGTCGGCCTTCTTCACCCATGTGACCATGCTACCGAACGGGTCATAGGTCTGGCCGTCCCATGGGCGGTCGATGAGTGTTGCAGTGATGGCCTTCTGGCCTGCCGAAGCAAGCTTTAGCATATAAGGACGCAGAACCTCAAAATGTTCATTGCTCCACAGCTCCACATTGTGCACGCGTGCAATGGCGTATGGATTCTGCCAAAGGTCGAGATGGAATCTCCACTCCTTTGGCGCAGGCAGCGTGCGGTCAAGCACCTGGACGGTATACTTATACTTTGTCTTCTTGCCGTTGCAAAGAAGCTCCACTGTACCCTTGTATGTACCGGCTTTTACATCCTGCGGCACCTGAACTGTCAGCCAAAGACCACGGCGTGCTGCAGCATCGAGCACTGTGGGATTGGTGGCGGTTATGCGGTCGGCGACAGGCACTTCGCCATATGCATCGACATCGTGACGACCGCAGCCTGTAAAACGGTCTGTGAGGACAGGCTGCACAAAACCACCGATGACATTAGAAGCAGGGATAACACTCCTGCCGCACTTGAGGTCGCTGAACCTGTACTCTACGATTGACTCTTTTGCGCCGTTCTCTACAACAAGTTGCAGGTTCACGCGCTCGCCGCGCCATGCAACAGCATGGTTGACAGCGTTGTCACTGACAGATGTCTCACAGTCAACGGGATAACGCACATCAATGCTGCCCCAACGGGCCTTAACTTGGGCAACGACAGCAAGGCTCACCGTCATTGCCATAACAGCCAAAACAAGTTTTTTCATAACTATGGTGTTTTTCTATTCTTTCAATTACCAATTC
>JAFOCD010000049.1 GCA_017381475.1 Bacteroidaceae bacterium | reverse complement strand
TATGATTGAGAATGCTGGTGCATTTGCAGGCCGCATCTGGACTGCTTTGAACGAGACAGAGGGTCTTACTCTTAAGGAGATCAAGACAAAGTCAAAACTGAAAGAGAAGGAGTTGTACCTCGGTTTGGGTTGGTTGCTCCGTGAGGACAAGATCTTCACATGCGTTGCAGGTGAGGAGGAGATCTTCGCTCTCAAGTAATTGAAACACTATTCAATTAAAATAATAAGGCTTGGCAATTGCCAAGCCTTATTATTTTTTTATCCAATCTCAATTTCCAAGCCGTCATAGGCTAAAAAGACATTCTTCGGCAAACACTTCTCAATCTTTGCATGCAGACCGATGTGGTGCATCATATGCGTGAAATAGGTCTCGTGCGGTGAAAGATAATCAACCACTCGCAACGCCTCAAGCACAGTCTGGTGGCTACGGTGTGGTTTTGAATATCGCAGTGCATTGATAACAAGCACTTCCACCCCCTTGAGTTTCTCAAGTTCCGCAGGCTCAATGTGGCTCATATCGGTAATATAAGCCAACTTGCCGAAACGATAGCCCACTATGGGAAGTGCAGCATGATAGACCCTGATTGGCTCAACATCCACACCGCCTACACAGAACGGTTGCATATCTTCAATTGAATGGAGTTCTATGTTAGGCACACCGGGATATTTCACCTCACCGAAACAGTATGGGAACATTGAGCGTATCTGGCGTGCAGAATCATCATCGGCGTAGATAGGGAAAGTACGCAGAGAAGCGTATGGCCTGAGGTCATCTATTCCGGCCGTGTGGTCATAGTGCTTGTGTGTTATGAGAAGGGCATCGAGATGCGACACGCCGGCACGCAGCATCTGTGCGCGAAAATCGGGGCCGCAATCAATGAGAATGGAAGTATCACCACTCTGGAGCAAGGCCGAACAGCGCAAGCGGGCATCGCGCGGGTCGCGCGATGTACACACCTCACACTTGCACCCGAGTTCGGGCACGCCTGTCGATGTTCCGGTTCCCAAAAAAGTGAGTTTCATTGCCACCGTGTGCTACCCTATTACATTCACCTCCATGTGCAGTTCAACACCAAACTTTTCCTTTACCGATGCCGACACATCACCTGCAAAGGCAACAACATCGCGACCGGTAGCACCGCCAAGGTTAATCACCACCAACGCCTGGTGCTTGTAGACACCTACATGTGGATGGGGGTTCTGCTTCCAGCCACATTGTTCAATGAGCCAACCGGCCGAGAGCTTTACATCGCCACATGGGAGAGGATACTGTGGCATAGCAGGATATTCATCCTTGAGCTTCGCAGCCTTCAACGCATCGACAATTGGATTCATGAAGAAACTGCCGGCACTGCCTATCTGCTCTGGGTTTGGCAATTTCGCTTCGCGTATCTCGCAGACAGCACGGCGCACATTGGCAAGCGTTGCTCCGCCCAATTCCTCGACCTTCTCACATAGATTGCCGTAGGAAAGTTTAAAGTCGGAAGTTTTCTTGAGCCTATATGTTACATAAGTGACAATGTGGCGGCCCTTTTCGGCAGCCTTAAAAATGCTATGACGATATGCGAAGTCACACTCAGCCTTTGTAAACGAACATGGAACAGCATCGGCAATACGCACGGTCTCTACTTTTTCAATGAGGTCGCCGGCCTCCACGCCATACGCCCCCACATTCTGCACCGCACTTGCACCCACCTCACCGGGAATGAGCGAGAGATTCTCCAGTCCGCACCACCCTCTTTCAACAGTGTATGCCACAAGAGCATCCCAGTTCACTCCACTGCCGACACGCAACAGCACATCGGTTGCAGTCTCCTGGGCAACCTCTATATCCATTATTGCCGAGTGAAAGACTGTGCCGTCAAAATCATCGACAAACAGAAGATTGCTGCCGCCACCAATGACAAGTGCTTTGCCACAAAAGCCCGCACCCAGAAAAGCAGTAAGCTCGCTCTGCGAACCAAACTCAACAAAATGCGCAGCCTTTGCCTCAATGCCAAAGGTATTGTGTGCCAAGAGTGAATATCCGGTATATTGTTTGATCATAGCTCTGTAAGTAATATTACATTATTTTGCGAAATTACCTTTTTCACACGAAATTAGCAATTTTATCACAGCATTTGTAAAGGGAATGAGAATTTAATTTTTCTGTGTAAGATACAGGAGGAAGAGAATTTTTGAATTCTCAGCGGCTTTGTCACATTGCATCAATTACACCTTGGACAGCAATCATGTGACACAACGTTCCAAGCATTACAAAGAGATGGAATACAAAATGTACATATCTTATCTTATGCATGCTGTAGAGAACGGCACCAAGAATATAAGCGACACCCTCGCCCACAACCCAAAGAAAAACCGACAATGCCACAGCATCATAGAACTGTTTCATTGCCACAACAATTGTCAGTCCCATTAGAACATAACACAGAGTCTCAAGTTTACTATGCTTTTTAAGCCGCATAAGGCTTAATGATGTACCAGCTATTGCACACAGCCAACAGAAAGCGAATATACCCCACCCCCAATTACCCACATCGCGCATTGCAATCAAAGTAATAGGAGAATAGCAACCTGCTATGTACCAATATATTGCAGAATGGTCAAGCTTGCGTAGCAGACGACGGGCAGGAGTACCCACACGCGTTGCATGATAGGCAGTCGAAAAAGCGTATGATGATAGCATTCCGACGGCATATAGCAACATGCTTGCCAATGCCCAGCCATCACCACCCTTGTCAATTACCTCACCGACATAGAATACCGACACAGCCAACGCACATGCAAAACCAATGGCATGCGAAATGACATTGAGCCTCTCCTCCCCTTTTGAATATTTTTTATCTTCACTCATAGTGTGGTAAAGATACTCCAAATTTAATAAAACTTTGATTTAGAAGTGTTATAAATACTAAACAGAGGATTACGATAAAGACTAATAAAAGGTAATAAAAACAATGTAATAATATAGATGTTGACCCAACGTTTAAATGTCATGCTGAACGAAGTCGAAGCATCTCTTTTTAACGCAGTTTTGAGATCCATTGACTATGGCCCCTACGGGCGTCGACCGTTAGTTCGCTTCGTTCATCGAAAGCTACGATTAGGCGAGAGCAAAGAAAGTTTACTTGCTTTGCCGAGCGGTAGTAGCTTCGTAAAACAAAACATCTTTAATTTTTACATTAAGGAATGGTCAGGATGACAGTCCGCGAAAAATAAATATGGGTCAACTGCCATATCATTGCTATAAACGAAACAGAGGATGACAAAGTCACCCTCTGTGTATGTAAGATATTAGATCTTTTCGCAAACCTTATCACATATAATGGCGAGCAAACTCCAGCCCGATATCCTTAATAAACACAAAAAGCGCTCTTGCCTTGCGGCAAGAGCGCTTTTCTGATTATATATAAGCTTTAGATTAAGCGAACCACTTAACATAAGCAAAGTCCATACGGTGTGGGAGCTCAGCGTGGTTAGGATACATACGGAATGCGAGTTTGAATGCACCTGCGTTTGTAGGAGCAATCTCGGCAGCGAATGTAAACACATTACCCTCGCGCTGAACAACCTCCAAAGGATAAGTAGCGAACACACTGTCGTGACCCTTAGCGTCTGGAGCCAACACAACGAGCTCAATAGCCACAGCATTGTCAAGACCCTTCTCGTCAACCTTAACAGTTACACCAAACTTCTCACCTGCAGACATTGCACCGTTGAGGAAATCAGCATCAGCCTCTACAGAGAGTACCTCAACTGCGTTCCACTTGGCAGCAACCTCCTCTTTCCACTTAGCGAGCTCGCGAACAACCTTAGAGTCATCGGCGATGAGGTGGTGATAACGCTTAGCCTGCTTGCAGTAGAACTTGCTGTAGTAGTCATCGAGCTGACGCTTCATTGTGAAGTGAGGCGCAACCTCTGCGATTGACTTCTTGATGCAAGCGATCCACTCGTCTGAGTAAGCCTTGCCACCGCGGTTGTAGTACATTGGGAGAATCTCGTTCTCGAGCAATGTGTAGATTGTAGCAGCATCGAGCTGATCCTGGAACTCCTGATTCTGGTATGTACGCTCTTCCTTCAATGCCCAACCTGCACCTGGCTTGTAGCCCTCGCACCACCAACCATCGAGTACCGAGAAGTTGAGGACACCGTTCATGAGAGCCTTCTCACCTGATGTACCTGACGCCTCAAGAGGACGTGTTGGAGTGTTCATCCAGATATCAACACCAGAAACAAGCAACTTAGCGAGATCCATATCGTAGTTCTCGAGGAAGATGATCTTACCTACGAACTCAGGACGACGTGAAACCTCAATAATCTTCTTGATCAAGCCCTGACCTGCACCATCGTGTGGGTGAGCCTTACCTGCAAAGAGGAACTGGATTGGACGCTCTGGGTTGTTGAGGAGCTTAGCAAGACGGTCGAGGTCTGTGAAGAGAAGGTGAGCACGCTTGTAAGTAGCAAAGCGGCGTGCGAAACCGATAACGAGTGCATCGGGGTTAATCTTCTTCACAACATCAACGATGCGCATTGGGTCACCCTGGTTCTTCAACCACTCCTCGCTGAATGCCTTCTTGATGTAGTCGATAAGCATCTTCTTGCGAGCAACACGTGTGTTCCAAATAGTCTCGTTAGAGATGTTCTCGATTGCATGCCAGATGCTCTCGTTAGACTGGTCGTTAATGAAGCTTGGATCGAAGTTCTGCTTGTAGAGGTTATCCCACTCTGGAGCTACCCATGTTGGGTAGTGAACACCGTTGGTTACATAACCTACGTGGTTCTCTGATGGGAAGTAACCCTTCCAAATCTCAGCGAACATATCCTTTGATACCTTACCGTGGAGACGGCTAACACCGTTGATCTCCTGGCAAGTGTTGCAAGCGAATGTTGACATACAGAAACGCTCGTTCTTGTCACCTGCGTTGATGCGGCCAAGGTTCATCAAGTCATCCCAAGTGATGTTGAGCTGGCTTGCATAGCCTCTCATGTACTTGCCGAAGAGAGCCTCGTCGAAGTAGTCGTGACCTGCAGGCACTGGAGTGTGAACTGTATAAAGGCTGCTTGAGCGTACGATCTCAAGTGCCTCCTCGTATGTGTAACCGGTCTTGATGTACTGTGTCAAACGGTAAAGGTTGCAGAGTGCTGCGTGACCCTCGTTGCAGTGGTAGATTTCCTTCTTGATACCCATCTTCTCCAATGCAATCATACCACCGATACCAAGGAGAATCTCCTGCTTCAAGCGGTTTTCCCAGTCACCACCATAGAGCTTGTGAGTGATTGGCTTGTCGAACTCGCTGTTCATGTCGAAGTCTGTGTCGAGCAAGTAAAGGGGCACACGACCTACATTTACCTTCCAAACGTTAGCGTGTACATAGTAATCAATGTAAGGAACATGGATTACAAGAGGTGTAACACCATCCTCCTCATATACGCGCTCGATTGGGAGCTGATTGAAGTTCTGTGCATCGTAGTTAGCGATCTGTGAGCCGTCCATTGAAAGTGACTGGCTGAAGTAACCGTAACGATACAAGAAACCTACTGCACACATATCAACATTTGAGTCAGAAGCCTCCTTCAAGTAGTCACCGGCAAGGATACCAAGACCACCAGAGTAGATCTTCAACACGCTTGTCAAACCGTACTCCATACAGAAGTAAGCTACAGAAGGACGCTCTGCGTTTGGCTTAACATCCATGTAGCGACGGAAATCGGCATAAACATCAGCAAGCTTGTCAAGAATAGTCTTGTTCTTTGAAAGCTCGTCGAGTTTCTCAACGCCCAACTTCTCCAACAAGAGAACCGGGTTACCGCCACATGCCTTGAAGAGGTCGGCATCAAGCATCTTGAAGAGTTCCTTAGCCTCCTCGTTCCATACCCACCAAAGATTACGTGACAATTCCTCGAGTGGCTTGAGCGACTCGGGAATGTAAGATTTTACATTAACTGTTTTCCAACCAGGTTGGTTTGCGTTACTAATTGCAATCATATTATTTTTATTAAATGAATATTTCGTTTGTTATTTTCTACCGTTTGCAGCTGTCAGAGCGATGTCGTATGCCTGCAGATAGTTCTTGATGAAGTGCTTCCAAAGAGCCTTTTCGGCAATCTTTGCAACCTTTTTACGACAGTCATTGACCTCTTTATCAGAAAGTTCCGCAAAGTTACAAATATTTTTTGTAATAACATCGGCCGCATCGAAATAGTTGCTGTCGGTTCTTGATATAACTTCAACACCATCAAGCAATTCACCACGACGACCAAGCACAGAGTTAACCCAGAGACCAAAACCTGCAAGATTTGTGGTAATTGTAGGGATATGGAACGCCGCGCTCTCGAGCGGAGTATAACCCCATGGCTCGTAGTACGATGGATAGATGTTCAGGTCGTTACCGATGAGCACATCATAGTAATCCTTATTGAAGATTCCGTCGTTGCCCTTGAGATAGCAAGGAACATAGATAACCTTCACGCGGTTCTTGCCGCTACGGTTGTCAATCTGCAAGTGGCGTATGCCGCATGCAATAGCATCCTCATAGAAGTTATGAAGCTCATGTGTGAGGTAAGGGTTTGGCAGCGGAGTTTCCCAAGCATCCTTGTCGCTTGCAAGACGCTTCACCAGGTCCTCGCGTGCATCGCCCGACCATGCAGGAACATCAATGAACGCGACAACATCGCGTGCAAGGCCCTCGCATGCATTAAGGCGAGCCATAGACTCAAGGAACATGTCGATACCCTTGTTACGCATCTCCATGCGTCCGCCAACACCTATTATAATAGCATCATCGGCAATAGTGTCACCAGTGAGAGCTGCCGCCACGCGCAAGCGCGCCTTGCGTGCAGCCTTTCTCTTGGCAGTGAAATCCTTGCCCACAGGAACAAAGTCCTTCTCGAAACCATTCTCCAGGATCACCTCGCACTCACGGCCAACAAGCTGTTTGCACTCGCGTGCAGTAATCTCGCTCACAGTTGTGAAGCAGTCAACATTCAACGCAGTGTTCTTCTCTACCGACTGCTTTGACTGCACATTGAGTTCCTCGGCCATCTGGTCACCGTTGTAACCATCGAAGTAATCATACAGAGGCTTGCCGTTTGAAGCAATTGAACGGCCAATGCTTGTAGCGTGAGTTGTGAAGATTGTACCCACAGCAGGCAGGTTCTTCTTCAGGTACAGCGCTGCACCACCACTCTGCCACTCATGAGCCTGAACAACCACATTGCTGCCGGCCTTTATGTTGCTATTGTAGAAGCTCTCGATAACTTTACCTACAGCGTAACCGAAAATCATTGAATCGTCATAGTCGCCATAGCCATGGAGTGAATCAACACCAAAGTCGTTCCACAACTCGCCATAAATTGAATCCTTATCGTCCATGTAGCCGGTATAGTCAACAAGCACCACTTTTGGACGGCCGGGAATCTCCCAGTAACCACAACGAACGGTCAGCTTATCGCTGTTTATCTTCTTGCGCCATGCATTCCATAGACGCTTATCCTCGGTAAAAAGTGGATTCTCCTTCTCTTTCCACAAGTCGGGACCAATGTAAATGGCATTCAATCCCTCAATTTCAGAAATAGTGCGGGCCTTTGTTGATACCACTGTATAAATGCCGCCCACCTTGTTACAAACCTCCCAGCTAATCTCAAAAAGATAATCGGGAAGCAATAATTCT
>JAFOCD010000048.1 GCA_017381475.1 Bacteroidaceae bacterium | reverse complement strand
TTATCCAATGGCAAGCGAACAGTTTGTATTGCAGTCACGCAGTGCATTGCAGACAGCTGCCCAGGGTGATGAGGCTCTCACTGTAGAGAAGAGCAACGGCGTGTCAGTATCGAACAGCAAGATAAGCTTCAAGGTCGATGCCCAAGGCTTCATCACAGAGTGGATTGCCAATGGCGTGCAGGTTGTTGAACCAGGCAAGTATCCTATCTACAGCAACATCCGCTGGATTGAGAACGAGAGCCCCTATGGTGAGCACAAGTTCGGTGACAAGGATACATCTATCAATTCGGCAACAGTGACAAGTGCACGTTCAGGCGATGGCAAGACATGTAATATTACAGTCAATGTGAAACACAACCAGTGCCCATACGTAATTACATATTCTGTTTATTCAAGTGGAGTAGTGGATATGAAAGTCGAGTATAACCCACAGGCTACGGGTCTGCGCCGCATTGGTCTTGATATGCTCTTCCCTGCAGGCTATGAGAATGTAGAGTATTATGCCAAGGGCCCATGGGAGAATTATATCGACCGCCAGACAGGTTCTTTCCTCGGCCGTTATACAACTACTGTAGATGATATGTTCGAGATGTATCCTCATCCGCAGTCACACGGTAACCGCATGGCATTGCGCGACCTTACAATGTGGAACCCTGCGAACGGCAATGCTATAAAGATTGAGACCGATGGACAGGTGTCGTTCTCGCTTTCACACTATGACCAGCGTCAATACCTTACTCCTGAGCTTCATCCATGGGATTTGAAGAAGGACGATGTAGTGTATGCGACATTCGATTACATGCAACGTGGTTTGGGTAACGGTAGTTGCGGTCCTGGCACAGAGAGCCAGTATCATTGTCCTTCATTCCAGAAACTCATCCACACATTGCGCGTGAGCACAATAAACGGTGCCGAGACCGGTATTGGCGAGGTTGGCGTGAATACTTGCAAGGTCGAGTATGACAAGGCGGCACAGATTGTTGTTTGTAATGGTGTAGCAACAGGTGCTACTGTAGCTGTGTATAATCTTGGTGGCGTGTCTGTGGGCAAGGCTGTTGCCAATGGCAGCGAGGTGGCAATATCACTTGCCGGCCAGCCGCAAGGAGCCTACATTCTCGTCATTAAGGAGAACGGTATAGTGCGTACGCACAGGTTCTTGAAATGGTAATTGGTTACATAAAATCAGTGTCTGGTTCCGCAGCTGCGGAACCAGACACTTGTATCTTTTGTTTTAAAAGCAAACTGTTTATATAATGGAGTTTAATATCTCTGGAATAATTATTGGTGTAGCAACTTTTCTTATTATCGGCCTGTTCCATCCGTTGGTTATAAAGGCAGAATATTATATAGGTGTAAATAGTTGGTGGCTCTTTCTGTTGCTTGGTATTCTGTCGGCTATAGCATCATTGTTGGTTGTGAACTTGATAATATCAATACTTTTGGGTGTTGTGGCATTCTCCTCTTTCTGGAGCATAGGTGAGGTGTTCCAGCAAAAGAAAAGAGTGGAAAAAGGATGGTTTCCTGCAAATCCAAAAAAGAAAAAATAAGATTATGAAAAAACATTCAGGAACAATATATGTGACACTGCTTGCTGTGATAGTAGTGGCTTTGATTGCAACATATATTCCAAGTGTGGCATTTCTTGGTTCTTGGGCAACGCCACCGGTAGTCTTGTTCCTTGGTCTGGCTTTTGCACTTGTGTGTACTCAACCATACCCCGCTTTCAACAAGAAAATGTCGAAGCAACTATTGCAATATTCCGTTGTCGGACTCGGATTCGGTATGAATGTTGAGGCTTCATTGGCATCGGGTAAAGAGGGTATGATGTTTACGGTGATTTCAGTTTTCGGAACATTGTTGGTGGGATGGCTCGTAGGGCGTCTGTTGTTGAAGGTCGACAAAAACACATCATATCTGATAAGTTCGGGCACAGCCATATGTGGTGGAAGTGCAATAGCAGCAGTGGGGCCTGTGATAAAAGCGAAGGATAGTGAAATGTCCGTTGCGCTTGGCACTGTCTTTATACTTAATGCTGTAGCGCTTTTCCTCTTCCCACCAATAGGGCGATATTTAGGTTTGGACGATGTGCAGTTCGGCACTTGGGCTGCAATTGCCATACACGACACAAGCTCGGTGGTGGGTGCAGGTGCAGCCTATAGTGAGACAGCTCTGGAAGTTGCAACTACCATAAAGCTTACACGTGCTTTGTGGATTATTCCTGTTGCCCTTCTCACCTGCGTGATATTCCGCAGCAAGGACAAAAAAATAAAGTTGCCTTGGTTTATCTTGTGGTTTGTTGTTGCAATGCTGGTGAATACCTATCTGCTTGACGCTGCTCCGCAGGTGGGCTGGACAATAAATGGGGTAGCCCGTAAATGCCTTACATTGACAATGTTTTTCATTGGCGCATCACTGTCGCCGGCGGTATTGAGGCAAGTAGGCGTAAAACCATTGTTGCAAGGTGTTATACTGTGGATGCTGGTAAGTGCCGTAACGTTGGCATTCATAGTCTTTTGTTGAAGACTATACATAATAAGAGGGTGACTCAAAAGTCCACTTTTAGAACAAGCAACCCCTGCCAGAGCTATCTGACAGGGGTTGCTCTCTTTGCAAAATGACTTTTGGGTCACCCTCAATTTATTGTCTTGAAACAAACAGCATATACTGTAGATAGCTGTTCAGGTTACTCTTTGAAGTAACTTAATATGAACCCGGCACAACTTGACGGATGAGAGTTGTAGTACTTGAGTACCTCGTCTTGATTCTTCTTCATATTCTGTTCTACGATTCCGCGCTCTTTGCGCATATTCTCTCCGCGGTTGGAGATGCCAATAAGGATATGAATGTGGTTGTTCTCGACTTTCTCGCCCGAGAGTAGCAATGCCATTATCCTTGCGTTGTTACTGTAGTTACGGCAGTTGCTTGCAGAGAGTCCGACAAGGGAGAAGAGTTCCTGATCTATACCGCTGTCAATGACTGGAGCATAGAACTTTTCGATCTCCTTGTTCAGCCCCTTGATTATCATATTGGTCTTCTCCTTGAGACTTGCAAGTTCTTCTCTTTTTGACTTCAGCTTAGAGATTTCGTATTCGGGAATCTCCTCAAGCAGGTTCTCGCAGTTGCTTATATTGCCAAGGTTTTCGTAGAATGCCTTGATTTGCTTGCCGATGTTAATGACGCAGGTATGCATATCGGCCCTGCAGCAGACAACCTTGGCTTCCTTGAGCAGTTCCTTCATCTTTTCTCCATTACCCTTAACCTTGTCCACGAGTGACTTCAGGTTGCAGAATACGTTTATAATGTCTTCATTGACAATGTCTGCACTCTTTATCTTTGTTATCCACTTATCAATGAAATCTTTCATTGCAGTGCAGTTCTCATCCGAACCAATCTCTTCCATTCTCTTTACAAGTTTCTCAAGGAGTTCTTCTTTCTCGTTTTCGTCTGTGAGTTCCTTGAACTTCCTTGTTTCGGACTTGATGCCTTTAGTTATACCTTCAATCACTACTGCCGATGCATAGAATTCTTCAGTCTCCTTTATGAATTTTTCCTGTTTGCTGCATTTTTCGATCCATTGGTGGTTTTTCTTTATCTGTGTAGTAGCTTCGGCAAAGGACATGCTTCTTCCCGATTCCTTTAACAGTGTCTCGGCATACCCCTTGCCGGCTTTCTTCAGGTTCTTTTTCTGCTCTTCAAGCAAATTTCTTGCATCCTTCTCGGTCTGTTCCCTGATGGCCTCGGCGCGCTTTTGCAAGGCCTTTATCGTTCGTTGCGACTTCCTGCCGCTGCTTACGGCAAATTCCTCTACTCTTGTGATGTTGTTATGTATTTTCTCGACAATGATTTCGCTGAGGAACGGTGACAGGCTCTCAAGATAGTAGAGCCTTTCAAGAATCTCGCCTTT
>JAFOCD010000047.1 GCA_017381475.1 Bacteroidaceae bacterium | reverse complement strand
GGTGGCGAAGCTCCATATTACGCTGAAGTGGTGGACGGCGAAGGTCGAGGTAGCGGTACTTCATACGAAGGTCATCACCACCGTCAGAGTTCTCCTCAATGGTGAAAGGTGGAGTCTGTGACTCGTTGAGAATCTTTACCTCAACGGCTGCAACCTCAATATCGCCCGTAGGCATCTTTGGGTTCTTCGATGAACGCTCGATGACGTTACCTGTTACCTGAAGAACAAACTCACGACCCAGCTTTGCTGCTGCCTCACGAGCCTCCGCAGGAGAGTTCTCCTCTACTACAATCTGTGTGATGCCATAGCGGTCACGCAGGTCGATGAATGTCATCGCACCCAGGTTACGCACCTTCTGCACCCAACCAGCGAGTGTAACGCTCTGACCTACATTTTCGATGCGTAACTCGCCACAAGTATGACTTCTATACATTTTATTTCGTTTTTTAGTTGTTTCCTAACACGCAAAGATAGTAAAATTTGTATAATATGGTGTAGCCTAAAGCCAATATTTGTTGTAAAGCGATGTCGTGGAGCTAAAAATTTGTTTCTTTTGAGTGATTTTATTATTTTCGTCGGGATAAAATAGATCAAAATGGAGAAAAATAGCATCGAAACAGATAAAAAGTTTATGCGCTTCGCAATAGAAGAGGCTCGTCGTGCGTTAAAAGAACAAGAGGTGCCTATTGGAGCCGTTGTCGTGTGCGGTGACAGAGTCATTGGCAGGGGTCACAACCTTGTGGAGACACTTTGTGATGCTACGGCGCACGCCGAGATGCAGGCAATCACTGCGGCAGCGACCACTCTGGGGGGTAAGTATTTGAAGGGTTGCACGTTGTATGTCACCGTTGAGCCTTGCATAATGTGTGCGGGAGCGTTAGCGTGGAGTCAGATTGACAGGGTGGTGTATGGTGCTGCTGATCCCAAGCGTGGCTACTCTACGGTGCAGGGCAGAATATTTCACCCAAAGACAGTGGTCGAGAGTGGAGTGTTGCAAGAGGAGTGTGAGGCACTGATGCGTGATTTTTTCAAGGGATTGAGGTAGCGGAATGTTAATTATTTAACACCTTTGGTGGTAAAATTTTGCAGTAACAAAAAAATACCATAACTTTGTAGCTTGGAAACGATTTTGAAGCGAAAGAGATTAAATTATAACCAATAAACAATTATTAATTAACTCAAAATTATGAAAAAGTTTATTTTGATGGTAGTAGCAGTGTTGGGCTTTTCATTTGCTCAGGCACAGAGTGTTGTTGAGAACTACAACGCAGCTACCAAGGCAGTAGAGGCAAAGGATTATGCTAAGGCTGCAGAGTTGTTCGAGTCTGTAATCAACGAGGGTTCTGAGGAGGAGGACGAGACAATCGCCGGATGTGTTAAGAACGCACAGAACAACCTTCCAGTAGTTTACACTCGTTTGGGTTCAGCTGCTGCAGGTGCTGCTACAAAGGCTACTGATGCAAAGGTAAAGGACGCTAAGTTTGCAGAGGCTATCGCTCACCTTGAGAAGGCTGTTGCAAAGGCAAAGTCTTACCGTAACACAAAGGCTGCAACTGCTGCTAACAATATGATCGGTAAGGTTTACCAGGTACAGGGTGGTACTTACTTCAACGCTGGTGACTTCGCAAAGGCTATTGAGGTTTTCGCAAAGGGTTATTCAGCTGATAAGAAGAACACTGCGTTGGCTATGATGCTTGCAGAGAGCTACTTCAAGTCAAACAACTACGCTGAGGGTGTTAAGGTATGTGCAGAGGTTGCTGCTCTCCCAAGCCCAAAGTATGACGCTGCTATCGCTGAGGCAAAGGCAAAGATGGGTCAGTACACTAACAACAAGATTGCTGAGTTGCAGAAGGCTAACGACTTCGATGGTATCATCGCAATGTCAGAGACTATCGCTGACAAGGCTCTTGCACAGAAGGTATTGGTTCAGGCTTACTTCTTGAAGAAGGACTACGCAAAGGTTATCGAGCTCGGTGAGGCTGCTGCTGCATTGCAGACTGACGAGGAGAGCAAGAGCGCAGTTTACTTCAACCTCGGTTCTGCTTACAACGCAAAGGAGAACAAGGCTAAGGCTATCGAGTTCTTGAACAAGGTTACAGTTGAGCCATACGCAACTCCAGCTAAGGCTGCCGTAGCAGAGCTTTCTAAGTAATCAGTCATAAGACTTAAAGAAGCTGT
>JAFOCD010000046.1 GCA_017381475.1 Bacteroidaceae bacterium | reverse complement strand
GCTGTACATATTGCCTTGTCTTCCCGGGCTTGCCAAGGTGGTTGAACAGGTAGGCCACGTGGTGGCTGGGTTCGTTGCCGTGGGCATACTGCCCAATCATTCCGGTGCTGAATATCGGCAGCTCGGCATTCTCGGCCGGGGAGTAGGTGAACATGCTGTCGAGCTTTTGCTCAAAACGCCTCTTGCCCATGAGGTCAATGAGCCCGTCGATGTCGTGCTGCACGCTCCACATATAATGCCATGCATTGCTCTCGCAGATGTGTGGTGTGTATTCGTCGGGGCTGAACTGCGGCTGAAACTCTCCCTTGCTGTCGCGTGGCTGCATGAATGTAGTTGCAGGGTTGTACTGGTTGCGCCAGTTGCCGGCGCGGCGGTAGAACACCGCGGAGATGCTGTCGTGCCCCATAGCCTGTGCCATGCGTGCAATGCAGTAGTCGTCATATGCATACTCCAGTGTGCGCGACATTGCCCAGTTGTCGGCGTTGTACGGGTCGGCAACATCGTATGGCACATAGCCGTTTTCCTTGTAGAATCCTATGCCGCGGTATCCGTCGCAGTTGGCGGTTGCTACACAGGCTGCAAGTGCCTTTTCGGCATCAAAGCCGCCAATCCCCTTCAGGTATGCATCGGCAATTACTGGCACGGAGTGGTAGCCAATCATCATGTCTGTTTCGCTTCCCCACATGTTCCACACCGGCAGGCGGCCGTGCTGCTCATGGAATGCGATGAATGAGTTTACCATGTCATCGACCAGTTCGGGTGCAGTGTATGTGAAAAGTGGGTGCGCTGCGCGGTATGTATCCCACAACGAGAATGTCGAGTAGTTCATCCAGCCGTCGGTGGTGTGGTTCTGCTTGTCGGCACCACGGTACTTGCCGTCGACATCGCAAAAGAGAGTGGGGGCAATCATGGTGCGGTAGAGCGCTGTGTAGAAGCACACCTGCTCATCCCTTGTGCCGCCTTTTACCTCAATGCGCGACAGCCGAAAGTTCCAATGATCTTGTGTCGCCGCGCGGTAACGGTCGAAGTCGTTGTGCGGTGCTTCGGCGGCGAGGTTCCTTGCTGCGCCCTCAAGCCCAGTGCCCGAGAGTGCCGTTGTGACTGTGAGTTCCCTGTCATTGTCAAGGGCAAAGGCCATTGTTGCCACGCCGGGCATAATCCATATATTGCCGTCGCGTATGACTTGTATTGAGTCGCACTTGAATGATGCTATGGGCTTTGAAAAGCGTGTGCGGAAATAGACCTGCTGCCCACGCGCCCAGCCGTTGGAGTGGCGGTAGCCCTCAATGGTGAAACTGTCGACAATGGCGATGTGAGTGGCTTGTGTAGCATCCCAGTTGGTTGCCTTGCCCAGGTTGAGCAGCACCGTGGCTGTGTCGGTGGGGTAGGTGTATCGCTGCACTCCGCAACGCTCCGTGGCGGTCAGCTCCACATCTATGCCGTAACTCTCCAGGTGTACGCGGTAATATCCGGCCTCGCACTCCTCGCGTTCGTGGCTGAATGTGGAGTGTACTCCCAATGGCTTTGCTGCAACCTTCAGTGGGTAGGTTACGGGCATGAAACTGATATCGTAGAGGTCGCCTGCGCCTGTGCCGCTGAGGTGCGTGTGGCTGAAGCCTGCAATGGTGCTGTCGGGGTAGAAATATCCTGCAATCCAGTCCCAACCGGGCTGTCCGTTGTCGGGGCTCAGCTGCACCATGCCGAACGGTGCCTGCGCTCCGGGGTAGACATTGCCCTTGCCGTCGGTACCTATAAGTGGGTTCACCAACTTGGTATAGTCTGTTGTCTGCGCTGCAATGCCCAGCGACAGCACTGCCGATATTATTGTCAATAGGATTCTCATATCATCACATTTATTCGCGAAGATAGTGAAATATTTATTTACCAGCAAAAACTTGCAGAATCGGCCGGAAGTAAGTAACTTGCACTAGTAATTTCCTGTTATAGGACTGACCGGCATAATGAGCATAGGAGTGAACCAAAGATGAACCGACTGTTATTCATATTATTCTGCATTGCTGTGGCTTCGTGCAGTAGTCACTGCTACACCGTGAAGAATATCGCAGGGGAATATCATCATTGTTCAAGAGTGACTCCCACGGGTGAGGGAATGTCATCGCACCTGTGGCTCGAAGAGAACGGGATATGCAGTCTTGAGGAACGCCTGTGCATTTCAAATAGCTCGGCCGTAGGTATATGGTATGTCAGAAACGACTCAGTAATATGCCGTTTCGGTGGCTATGCAGGCCCTGAGTATCCGTTCAACATCCTGAGAATTGACGGTGAAATGAGTTTCGGCATCCACAACAAAAAACTGAAGAACAAGAAGTACTTATTCAGCAAGCAGAAGTCATCGGCACGGAATGAACGCAGAGCTGCATTGCTGTTTACGCTGGAGAATGGAACTGTAAACGCCCTGTACGGAGTGTCGGAATTGGCTACAGAACGGAACATGATTGACGATACATGTGAAATACAGAGTATTGCCAAAGCTATTGGAGACTGCGACAGTAACGGGAATATGAAAGAGGGATACGGCAACTGGTTCAGGTACTACAATATTCCCTCGCCACCCGACTACAGGCTCATTCTGCGCACCAATGATGAGTCCCTTGAAGAGTACATCCTATACACCGATGAGTGCAACAGGCTTGTAGCAATCATTGTCGCAAGGGAGTATGGAGACGGAGCAGATTTTGAGACACTGGAGTCGCAGTACAAGAATGACACAATCCATTCAACCAGGATAACCGGGCACTACATTGTAGATGAAGTTGAGGACACCATAATAGACTCATTGCCGGCTGTGTGCGATACTTTATCAGCAAGCCGCCCGTTCAGGACATACAGGCCAATATACCTTTGCGAGGGGCAGAGCGCACTTGACTGGAGCAAGGAGGCATTTACTATACATCCGAAAGGAAAAACCATAAATTGCTATACGAAAGGGAGTGACAACCGCTACAAGGATGTCATCTTCAAACTATATCCATTGAAGGAGGAGTACAACGCCGGCCATATTGTTGAATATATCCACAGCACAGACGGTTATCTCGGCATTATTGTAAACAACGAGATTGTCTATGTGAAGAAAGGCTGCATAGCCGTCAACACGCGCAATTACCAGGGAAGCACCCTCAATCTCTACAGTGCGCCCAATGAGAATTCCCCGATACTCTACAGGATTGACCAGGAGCAGACAGCGCCGATATTTGACATCTGCGGCAGTTGGGTCTATGTAAAGATGAAAGACAGTAACGGCAAGGATGTCTATGGTTGGCTGGAACCTTATATGCAGTGTGGAAATCCGTTTACGAATTGCCCTTGATAAAATATGAGGCTGACAAAAGTGGGCAACCAAAAGTAAAATTGGTTGCCCGCAATATTCAGTCTCCTATTTCTCAAAATGGAACGGCTCGAACTGTGAGTTCTTGTCAACCCAGTGTGGTTTGCGCATTGCGTAGATGACGAATGGTGCGCCCACGACCACAATACAGCCGATTATGAGTACTGCATACCACACTCCGTTGCTACCCACTGAAATCTGTGCCGGTGGAATGAAACTGAGCACGAATGCCAAAAGGCTACCCAAGAAACCTACTCCGGCAACAATCCACATTATGCCGTTCCCATTCTTGCCCAGACGAAATGGGCGTGGGGTGTCCTTCATATTGTAGCGCAGATATATTGCAGCGGCAAACATCAAAAGGTACATTATAAGGTACAATAGCACGGTCAGCTGCGAGAGTATCTGGTAAAAGCTTTGTACCGATGGCATTACCACGAACAAAAGACTCAAGATTGTTACTACGCCTCCCTGGATGAGCAGGATGTTCTTCTGCACGCCAAGTTTGTTGCTCTTCTGCATGAATGGTGGCAGATAACCGGCCTTGCCCACGGCAAAGATACCCTTTGACGGACCCGAAACCCAGGTGAGCACGCCTGCAAGCACGCCGAACGCCAATGCCACGGCGATGATTGGTGACAGCCATGATGCTCCCACAAAGGCGAAGTAGTTGTCAAAGCCTACAAGCAGGCTCTGTGTGAGGTTGATATCCTGCTGCGGAATGATGATTCCAAGTGCGAATGTTCCCAAGACAAAGATGAGAACGGTGATTATTGCACCCATGAAAACAGCCTTGGGGTAGTTCTTGCTCGGGTTCTCCATGTCTTTTACGTGGATACCGGTCATCTCCATGCCGGCATAGAAGAGGAATATTCCCGATGCAAGCACAAGATTGTCGAGTTTGGTGATGTCGGGGAAGAAATCGCCGCCAAAATCCATCTGCGACTTTCCACCTCCAATGAGGTAGATGATGCCAAGCAATACAAGCAACGCCGCTGGGATGATTGTTCCAATCAAACCGCCAACCTTTGCAACCTTGCTCACCCATCCGAGACCTTTGAGCGAGATGTATGTTGCAGCCCAGTAGATTGCAAGCACCACCACAAGGGTGTATATCTTGTTCGATGCGAGTGTCATGTCGGCACTGTCATTCATACCGATGAATGCAAGCGACACTGCTCCGAATGTAAGCACCGTGGGGTACCATATTGTACTCTCGACCCATTGCAGCCAGATGGCTACAAAACCCATTCTTTTGCCGAATGCCTCGCCGACCCAACGGAACACACCGCCTTGCTTGTCCTGGAACATTGCAGCAAGTTCGGCTGCCACGAATGATGTTGGGATTAGGAACACAAGGGCTGCAAACAGGTAGTAGAAGGCCGAGCTGATGCCGTATTCGGCCTCGGCCGGCAAACCGCGCAGCGACACGACCGCTGTCACATTCATGATGGCCAGCGTTGCCACGCCCATTTTTACACTTTTTGTTAATGTAGACATAGTTATCCTTTTTTTGATGGTTAAAATCGTAAAGAATAACAATGTTGCGGAAATTAATGTTCGATGCGCAGGAACGTTGGTATAACGAAATCCGGCACGCAAAGCGTGCCGGATTCTAATTGAGTATGTATGAGCTTCTTATTCTACAGCGTTCTCCTTGCTCCAGTCGAG
>JAFOCD010000045.1 GCA_017381475.1 Bacteroidaceae bacterium | reverse complement strand
TACCACTCATTCATGTGGAACAACTTCTTTAGCCATGTAGACGTAAAGAAAGAGAATGTGAACATCCTCAACGGTAACGCAGAGGACTTGGTTGCCGAGTGCGCACGCTACGAGGAGAAGATCAAGTCTTACGGTGGTATCGACTTGTTCCTCGGCGGTGTCGGCCCCGACGGTCACATCGCGTTCAACGAGCCAGGCTCATCACTCGCTTCACGCACACGTATCAAGACTTTGACAACCGATACAATCATTGCAAACTCTCGTTTCTTTGACAATGACATCAACAAGGTTCCAAAGACTGCAGTTACTGTAGGTGTCGGTACTGTTATGGATGCCAAGGAGGTTCTTATTCTCGTTAACGGTCATAACAAGGCTCAGGCTCTCTATCACGCAGTTGAGGGTAACATCACACAGATGTGGACTATCAGCGTTCTTCAGATGCACCAGAGCGGTATCATCGTTTGTGACGATGCTGCTACTGCAGAGTTGAAGGTAGGTACTGTAAACTACTTCAAGGATATTGAGCGCGAGAACATGGAGCCATTCTACGCAAAGTAATTTGAGAAGATTGCTTTTATGAAATATGTCGGCTGCCCCAAAAGGGTGGCCGATTTTTTGTATAGTTAGCCGTGCTGTTGCAACATTATCGCGTTAATAATTTTGTATAACCTTTAACTTTATGTAACTTTGCAAGATATTAAAATGAAGTATTTGCGGTCAATCCCTGATCATGTGGCATTTATGTCATATCGAACGTATGTGAGATATCTCTTTATCTTTTTGAGATCCCTCGTCGCTATGCTCTGTCGGGATGACAAATACTCCTTATTGAACCATACTTGGGATAATCAAACAAATATTATGAATAGAAGATTTTTTACAATGCTGTCGTTGCTGTTTGCTGTGCTGTTTGCCAACGCACAGAGCAATGATGTTGAGAAAATGTTGAAGGGTATAAAGGCTGTCACAAGCTTTGAGAAGATTGAGAAGGCCGACACAACACGCCAGTACTACCTGATGAAGGTGACACAGTTGCTTGACCCACAGAATCCTGCTGCCGGAACATTTGAGCAGCGTGTGATGCTTGGTCACCGTGGTTATGACCGTCCAATGGTTGTTGTAACCGAGGGTTATGGTGCCGACTATGCTTTCAACAGCCCACGCTACATGGAAGAGCTTACCAAGATTATGGACGCAAACATTCTGTTCGTTGAGTACCGCTATTTCTCGGGCTCAATGCCACAGCCATGTAACTGGGAGTATCTCACTGTTGCAAATTCAATGACCGACTACCACAACATCATCACCTCGTTCAAGCCTTTCTACTCTAAGAAATGGGCTTCAACAGGTATCAGCAAGGGTGGTTCAACATCTATCTTCCTGCGTGCTTACTATCCCGAGGATCTCGATGTCTCAGTTCCTTATGTTGGCCCATTGAGTTGTGCTGTTGAGGATGGACGTCACGAGTCATTCCTTGAGCAGGTATCTACAAAGGCCAACCGCGATGCAATCCGCGCATTCCAGACAGAACTCTTTGAGCGTAAGGAGCGTCTTATGCCGATGTTTGACGAGTTCTGCTTGAAGAATGACCTTGTTTTCCGCGTACCTACATCAAATGTATATGATCTCTTGGTTCTTGAGTATCAGTTCTCAATGTGGCAGTGGGGTACACCTACAAATACAATCCCAGCGCTTGACTCTGACGACAAGACAATCTTCAACTATTTTGTAAAGATGTGTGGTCCCGACTATTTTGCAGCTGGCAGCAGCATTGAGTCGTTCTTTGTTCAGGCTGTAAAGGACTTCGGTTATTATGGTTACAACATTGAACCATTCCACAAGTATGTTAATGCCGAGGATGTTGAGGGTTATCTGAAACGAGTTCTCTTGCCCGAGCAGTTTGCCGATGTGAAGTTCGATGACAGCAACTATCGTTTTGTTACCGACTACTACACCGAGAACGACCCAAAGGCGATTATGATCTATGGCGAGGTTGACCCATGGACAGCAAGCGGTGTTACATGGTTGCGCGACCGTAACAAGAAGAACATCAAAATCTTCGTACAGCCTGGCGGTAGCCACACTGCACGCATCCTGAACATGCCCGAGGATATGCGCAATGAGATCCTTGAGCAGCTCAACGAATGGATGGAGTATAAGTAATTTTGTTCCTCCAAGACTTCAGCTCTCTCCCTTGCGGGTAAGGGGGAGTACTGCGAAGCAGGGAGGGGAATAAGATGACATAAGTATGCAGGCACCGCTTCTCAAGATAGAAAAACTCGATGTCGGTTACAAGAACCGGCAAGGGAGCAAAACTGTGGTTACAGCAATCAATGCCACACTCTGTGCAGGCGAGGTGGTTGCGCTCATTGGAATGAACGGTGCCGGCAAATCGACACTCCTGCGCACACTGTCGGCTTTCCAGCCGCCGTTGTCGGGGAAGGTTGAATTTGCAATGGGTGATGTGGCGCGCCTTTCGCCCGGCGAGCTTGCGAAGTGCGTTTCGGTAGTGCTTACAGATAACAGTTTTGCAACCCTCACGGTTGATGAGCTTGTCTCGTTAGGGCGTACACCATACACAAACTTCCTTGGTCACCTTACCGCCGCCGACAAGACTGTAGTGGCTGCGGCAATGGAAAGAATGGGTGTGTCGCATTTTGCAAAGCGCGCAGTATCGACATTGAGCGACGGCGAGAGACAGAAATGTCTTATTGCAAAGGCCATAGCACAGCAGACACCGCTGATGCTACTTGACGAGCCCACGGCGTTTCTTGATTTCCGCAGTAAAGTGCAACTGTTCCGCACACTGCGTGGTCTGGCCGCCGATGCTGGCAAGGCGGTGGTGGTGTCAACGCATGACATTGAAATGGCACTGCGCTTTGCCGACAAACTGTGGCTGATATGCGATGGCCATCTCTACGAGGGTGGTGCGCAGGAACTTGCAGCGCAAGGGCTTTTGCAGCGTTTCATTGATGGCGACGGCATAGTGTATGACAAGGTAAACAATAGAATAGAAATAACACAGATATAAAATGAAATACAATTTTGACGAAATCGTTCAGCGCAAGCATACCGATTGCTTGAAGTACGATAACCTGAAGGAGATGTTCGGTACCGAGGAGGTTTTGCCAATGTGGATTGCCGATATGGATTTCAAGACCCCCGACTTTATTGTCGATGCAATACGTAACCGCTTGAGCCATGAACTCCTTGGCTACAGCTATATTTGCAAACGTTGGAGACCTGCTATCCAAAGCTGGGTTTCACGCCGTTATGGCTGGCAGGTGGAGGCCGATGAGATTGGTTTCGTTGGCGGTATCGTGCCTGCAATCTCTTTTGCCTTGCAGTGCTTTACAAAGGCGGGCGACAAGGTGATGATTCAGCCACCTGTGTATCACCCATACCACCACGTGACACATGACCTTGAGCGTACACTCGTGTTCAACCCGTTGAAACTCGTGGATGGTCAGTTGCAGATAGATTTCGCCGATTTCGAGGAGAAGATCCAGGGATGCAAGGTATTCCTTCTCTGCAACCCTCACAATCCCTGTGGCCGTGTGTGGTCAAAGGAGGAGTTGCAACGCATGTGCGACATCTGCGTGAAGAACAATGTTCTAGTAATCAGTGACGAGATTCATTGCGATATGGCACTCAGGGGTTTCAAGCATACCCCATTCGCCAGTGTAAGCGAGGCTGCAAAGAACTGCTGCATCACCT
Organism: Bacteroidaceae bacterium; assembly: GCA_017381475.1. Lineage (GTDB taxonomy): Bacteria > Bacteroidota > Bacteroidia > Bacteroidales > Bacteroidaceae > HGM04593. Next base: position 14,879 of record JAFOCD010000045.1, on the reverse strand, counting down.
TCATGGCTGCAAGCAAGACTTTCAATATTGCAGGTTTGAAGAGTTCATATCACATTATCCAGAACCCCGAAATCCGCAACCAGTACAACGAGTTCCTGCGCAAGAGCGAGCTCGACACTGCTCATGTCTTCGCGACCGGTCCTGTCGCTACCGCTTACGAGCAGGGCGAGGAGTGGGTTGATCAGATGCTCGAGTATGTAGAGGCAAATATCGACTTCATGGAGCAGTATCTCAAGGACAACATGCCAAAGATGGGCATGATTCGCCCCCAGGCATCGTTCCTTGTGTTCCTCGATGCACGCGGCCTTGGCTTGCCACACGACAAGCTTGTTGAGTTCTTCATTCGCGAGGCAAAGGTGGGCATGAACGATGGTGCAATGTTCGGCGAGGAAGGCTCGGGCTTCATGCGTATGAATCTTGGTTGCCCACGCTCGGTACTTGAGAAAGCGTTGAAGCAGATAAAGGAGGCGTACGATAGAATTTAATAACGGTTACATGAGTTATATATTGGAGTCGGTCTTGGGCCGACTCTTTTTTATTCCAGTCATAATATGTAGTTGCTTATTACATGAATAAAATTCTTTATAAAATTTTTGCAGTGCTGTTATTTTACTATATTTGCGCCAAGTTAAATTTAAAAAATATAGAACTATGAAAAAGATTTTTGGTACATTGGCAATGGCGCTATGCCTTGTAGCGATGGTTTCATGTGGTGGAGATTCAAATTCTTCCTCTAATCAGGCTGGTAACGCTGCTGCAACCACCAGTGCTAAGAAGGCTGATGTTGTAACAAAAGCTAAGGATTACATCAAGAAAATTGAGGCTGCGGAGGCAAAAGGCGACATCGAGACTTTGATGAAGCTTAGTGAAGAGGCTGAGAAATGGATGGAGGGTCTTAGCGAGGCTGATCAAGAGAAGGTTATGAATGCTATTGTGGCTGATGAGTCTTCTGCTTCAACAAGTCATGATATGTATGGTGACGCTGTAAATGCAGCTGTTGATATGTATGGTGATGCAGTAAACGTGGCAAACGATGTGTATGGCGATGCTGTAAATGCGGCTGTTGATATGTATGGTGACGCTGTAAATGCAGCTGTTGATATGTATGGTGATGCAGTAAACGTGGCAAACGATGTGTATGGCGATGCTGTAAATGCAGCTGTTGATATGTATGGTGATGCAGTAAACGTGGCAAACGATGTGTATGGCGATGCTGTAAATGCGGCTGTTGATATGTATGGTGATGCTGTAAACGCGGCTATCGATATGTATGGTGATGCAGAAAGTGTGGCTGATGAGATGTACAAAAATGCAGAGAAAATGGCTGACGATATGTATAAGAATGCAGAGAAGATGGCTGATGATATGCTTAAGAATGCTTTGGGCGGCTTCGGCTTCTAATTTTACAGATATTTTATTGGTTATGAGAGGCGGATTTTCCGCCTCTCGTATTTTTATAATACCTTCAACTCTTTGCTTTTCCTTTATCTGTTACAATTTTGCAGAATGAAAAAAAAATAGTATCTTCGCAGACGAAAAATATTCTTACATCATTTTGGTTAAGATAAAGGATATAGCGAATGCCCTTGAAATGTTCGCGCCTCTGCCTTTGCAGGACGGATTTGACAATGCCGGCTTGCAGATTGGATTAACAGAAGCGGAAGTTGCAGGGGTTTTATTGTGTCTTGATGTGACAGAGGCCGTTGTTGACGAGGCCGTCGCATTGGGGTGCAACCTCATTGTGTCGCATCATCCCCTGATTTTCTCTCCGCTGAAACGCATTACCGGCAGCAACTACATCGAGCGTTGCGTGATAAAGGCTCTTTCAAACGGTATTGCAATTTATTCGGCACATACCAATATTGACAATGCTCCCGGTGGTGTCAACTACCGAATAGCCGAGAAGCTCGGCCTGCAGAACGTGCGTGTTCTTGTTCCAAAAGAGGATGCGTTGTTAAAGTTTGCAGTCTATGTTCCCGTATCAGCTGCCGATGCAGTGCGTGACGCGCTTTTTGCTGCAGGTTGTGGCAATATCGGTAATTACGATTCTTGCAGCTATAATGTCGACGGCTTTGGTACTTTCAAGGCTAACGAGGGATGTAATCCTTTCTGTGGTAATGTAGGTGAATTGCACCGCGAACAGGAGGTGCGCATTGAGACTGTACTGCCGGCATATTTGAAGAACAAGGCTATTGCAGCCTTGATAAAGGCACATCCGTATGAGGAGCCTGCTTTCGACATCTATCAGCTGAAGAATAGCTGGGGTAGTGTGGGAAGTGGTGTCATTGGCGAGTTGCCTGCCGAGTGCGATGAACTTGAATTGTTGCAGAGCGTGAAGGAGAAATTCAATGTGGGCAGTGTGCGTCACACTCCATTGCTTGGTAAGAGAGTGAAGCGTGTTGCCTTGTGCGGTGGCGCAGGCGGTTCGTTTGCTGGTGCAGCAATGGCTGCCGATGCTGATGTATACATAACCGGTGAGGCGCGTTATCACGATCTGTTCAACTATACAGGCAAGATGCTGATGGCTGTTATCGGTCACTATGAGAGCGAGCAGTATACAATGGATATCTTTAAGGAAATTATAAGTGAGAGATATTCTGAAATTAAAATTGAAAAGACAACGGTGAATACAAATCCTGTGAATTATATTTGATAAATTATTAACCTTCTAAAACATAAAAGAAAATGGTAAAGAAAGATCCTGCTGATTACACAGTAGAAGAGAAGTTGAAGACCCTTTATGAGTTGCAGACAATCCTTTCGCAGATTGATAAAATCAAGATTTTGCGTGGTGAGTTGCCTCTTGAAGTTAAGGACCTTGAGGATGAGATTGTTGGTCTTGGCACACGTATCGAGAATATCAACAACGAGATTAAGACAATCCGCGAGAATGTTGTCTCATTCCGTGAAGAGATGGAGCAGGCTAAGCGTAACATTGAGAAGTACACAGCCGACCAGAACAACGTTCGTAACAACCGTGAGTTTGACCTCTTGAACAAGGAAATCGAGTATAACAAGCTTGTGATTGAACATGATGAGAAGAAGATCAACGATGCAAGAAAACAGGAACAGCAGAAGAGCGACGAGCTTGAGAGAGCAACCACACAGCTCGACGAGCGCAAGAAGGATCTCGAAATGAAGAAGGCTGAGCTTGAGGACATCGTTGCTGAGACAAAGGCTGAGGAGGAGAAGCTCCGCGAGCAGGCTCGTGACCTTGAACTGAACATTGAGCCACGTTTGCTCACATCGTTCAAGCGCATCAGAAAGAGTTCACGCAACGGTCTTGGTATCGTTTATGTAGAGCGTGATGCTTGTGGCGGTTGCTTCAGCAAGATTCCACCACAGCGCCAGATGGATATTCGTATGAGAAAGAAAATTATCGTTTGCGAGAACTGTGGCCGCATTATGATTGACCCAGAACTTGCAGGTGTTGAGCAGGAGAAGCCAGCAGAGGCACCAGCACCAAAACGTCGCGGTATTCGCCGTGCAACAAAGGCTGAGTAATTTGCAGTTCATATTATTTAAAAGCATGTCTCGCAAGACATGCTTTTAATTTTGTCTTTATATAACAAATGAAGGAGTGCATGCACTCCTTCATTTGTTATTCTGGTTTTTGGGAATTATTCGTTTATTACATCAAGAAGCTCAACATCGAAACGCAAGGCTTCATTAGGACCGATGTCCTGTCCAGCGCCTCTTTCGCCATAAGCGTGCTCGGCTGGAATCCAAAGTGTGATTCGACCGCCTTTGCCAATGAGCTTCATACCCTCTGTCCAACCTTTGATGACGCGGTTGAGTGGGAATTCGATTGGGTTGTCAATACCAGCCTGGTCAGGTTGGTATGCCTTGAGCATCTCCTGACGCTCGGTAGGCATGTCGTTCCAGCGATTGCTGTCGAAAACCTTTCCCTCTCTTGTGCAACCAGTGTAAAGAACCTTTACAACATCCTCGTCTTTGATGGCTTTCTTATTGCTGTCGCCTGCATTCTCAATCTTATAAAGGATGCCACTTGCTGTTTTCTCGACCCCGTCTTGCTTCTCAATTTCTGCAAGCCACTTTTCAGACTTTTCCTTGTTCTGCTGTGGAATGACAACAGTGAAATAGTTGCGTGTGTATTCCATTGCAAACTCATCGGTAAATACTGTTTTACCGTTATGGCAGTCATTGATAGCCTTTGTGAAGGACTCATTGTCGAGTTCGACGCCAATGCTTGATGCGCTATATGCGAAATCGGCACCCAGGATTGCTGATACAATCTTCTTTTCCTTATCGTCCTTATAAATTTGCGCGGTACTGTCGCTCATTGCAGCCATTACGCGTGTTCTTAAATCGCTGTTGCTTACATACTTGTCACCAATTTCGCGGAAATTTTCCATGTTGAACTGTTCACCTTCAACGTTTATTGTCGCATTAGGGTCAAGAGCTTGCTTAAGTGTAGACATCATTGTGTTGTAGTCTACTTTGAATATTGGCATAATCTCTTTTTCAATACGGTTACCCATGTCCATGCCGACAATATATGACAATGTGTCGACTTTTGCATTGTTGGATGTTTGGCTGCTGCTGTTGCTTCCACATGATATTGCAATTGATGAAGCCAGGCATACAAGTGCTGATAAAAATACTTTTTTCATGATATTAATTGTTTTGTTTATGATATTCGATTAGTCCTTTCATGGGGCTGTCTACAATGTTTCCAATAGACAGGCCAAGGCTTTCTGCTGTTTCCATTATTTCCTCGCTGAAATTGAGTGCGATGTTGCCAATGATGTGTATTGGTAACCATGAGCGCCTGTAGACCATTGTGTTGCGCAGGAAGAATTGCTTGAAGCACTTCTTGAGCATTGTCTTTATTTCGGGCACATTCCTATTTTCGCTAAGGAATGGCGTGAAACTTGCCAACCAGCGGTTGGGGAGTGAACTGTGATAGGTTTTCTCAAGTATGGTTGCGATGTCCAGGTTGTACTGCTGGAAGAATTTTTCGCGCACGGCTTGAGGTAACTGACTCTTGAGGCAATCACTAAGTAGTTGTCGGCCAAGGTGTGCACCGCTTCCTTCGTCACCAAGAATGTATCCTAGTGATGGTGTGTTCTCAATGATCTTCTCGCCGTCGAACAGGCAAGAGTTTGAACCTGTGCCAAGAATGCAGGCAATGCCTTCCTCGTGTTTGCACAATGCTCGTGCTGCGCCCAATAGGTCGCTGTTGATATGTATCTCTTTCGTTGAGAAAATTCCAGCCAATGCCTGGCGCATACGGTTGTTGGCTGTGTCGTATGCACATCCGGCACCGTAGAAGTATATCTTGTCGGGTGTGTGTGCAATAATCTCCTCGGGAAGCTCTGCACTAAGAATCTCAAAGATTTCATCGCTTTCCTGGTGTGTAGGGTTCAGACCTTGAGTCTTTGCCATTGCTATGATATCGTCACCATCGCATAGTGCCCAGTCGGTCTTTGTAGAACCACAGTCTGCTATAAGTATCATCTTTTTAGTAAAGTTTGTTTCAAGTGAACTACAAATATACGAATAAGCGAGCGAGAAATATCAAGTTTACTTGAATATTTTTCACTGCGAGCGCAAGTATGTTCGAGGTTTACCTCAAATATACAAACAACGAGCGAGAAATATCAAGTTTACTTGAATATTTTTCACTGCGAGCGCAAGTATATTCGAGATTTATCTAAAATAAATGTCATTTTTGCCTTTTTCCAAAGCCGGGGTCTATTTTTATGAGTGCAGACACTGCAAATGTTATTGCTGTGCAGGCAGTTACCCAGATAAAGAAGTTCTTGTACCCCCAACATTCCTGCAATTGGCCGGCAAACATTCCGGGAAGCATCATACCTAATGACATGAATGCTGTTGATATTGCAAAGTGTGCTGTTGGGTATTTGCCTTGAGCAAAGTAAATCATATATAAGGTATAAGCTGTAAAACCGAAACCATATCCCAATTGTTCGATGAAAATGCAACTGCCAACGATATTCAGGTTGCCGGGTAGTTCCATGCTCATGTATATGTATACGGCATCGGGTAATGAAATGGCTATTACCATAGGCCAAAGCCAGTATTTGAGTCCTTTGCGCGATATACATATTCCACCAATGATTCCTCCTATGATGAGTCCTACGACACCTATGACACCATATACAAAACCAATGTCGCTATTGCTGAGTGCGAGACCGCCGGCATCGTTTGGGTCCATAAGGAATAGTTTGCTCATCTTTCCAAGCTGTGCCTCGGGAAAACGGAATAGCAACAAAAAGAGAATGGCCTGCAGGATTCCTGGTTTCTTAAAATAGGTTTTTATGATGTCGCCATAGTTTGCAAATGCTCCCTTTACGCCCACCTTACGTGAGAAATCCTTCTCGGGTATTGGCATAACCCTGCGGTTGTATAAATATAGTGCAAGCATTATGGCTCCCGTGACGGCAAATGTAATGCTCCAGGCTGTACTGCTATTGTCTTTTATATGCTGTGAACAGAACTGTTGTGGTTGTGGTTCTGGTTCGGTGGTGAGAATTGGATTGTCAGATATTTTCTCGCTTTCAATGGCCTGCGATGTAGCAATGTTTTTTGCCGGTTCAGTAACGCTATAGTCTGTTGTGATTTGTTTCTGTGGGTTGTTGTGGTATTCTACAACTGATTTAGTGAACTCTTTACGTTCGTTTTCCGTCAATTTGCCCCATTCTTCTTGATAATATGTATTGTACAGTTTATCATTCCATTCAAATACGCCACCTTTACCCATATTGCTACGGGCTACTGAGAATCTTTCTGTGAATGAGGTCGCTTCATAGGTAAATATCGATACTTCTTCTGCGGTGGTATTGCTGTCACTTTTTTCGATTATCTTTGTCTTGTCAACAACTACTGCAATTTCTTCTATAGGAGTGGTTGCTCTTGTTGCTTTATAGGTGGTAGGGGCTTCGCTACTGTTTGCTATGCTGCCGGCTAACATTACAAGCGCGCCTGAACTGAATACTGTCGCTATGCGGTAGAATGTGTTGCGTATGCCCGAGAAAAATGATTGCTTTTCCTGTGGTAGGCCTAGCATGTAGAATCCGTCGAGTGCAATGTCGTGTGTTGATGATATGAATGCTCCGGCAAAGAATGCCACAAGTGTCAGTGTGAGAAAATGTGTTGATGGAATTACTAAAGCAATAGCTGCAAAACTTATTGCCAACAGTAACTGCGATACTAATGTCCATTTGCGTCTGGTACTTATCATCTCCACGATGGGGCTCCACAGTGGCTTTATTGTCCAAGGAATTAGCAGTAGGCTTGTATACAAGGTGATATGGGCGTTGTCTATGCCCATGTCCTTGTACATGATGTCCGATATCGATGTGATGGCGTGGTAGGGAAGTCCCGATGCAAAATACAATGTCGGAATCCATAGCCATGCGTTTGATTTGTTCTGCATGATCTGTGTTTCGTGGTTTTTGATGCTAAGATAGTAAAAAAACGACAAATCCCGGCTTGAGCCGGGATCAGTCTTTACATTTTGAGAATTTTATTTTTATTTTTTTACTTTTTATACAATTCCTTGTGCCATCATTGCACGGGCTACCTTGAGAAAACCGGCAACATTCGCACCCTTTACATAGTCGATGTAGCCATCCTCGCAGGTGCCATATTTCACGCATGCGCTGTGGATGTTGTGCATGATCTCGTGCAACATCTCGTCAACCTTTGCGCTGCTCCAGTTGATCTTGCCCGAGTTCTGGCTCATTTCAAGGCCCGATACTGATACACCACCGGCGTTTGAAGCCTTTCCCGGTGCATAAAGTATCTTTGCTGCCTGGAATGTGTGAATTGCCTCGGGGGTAGAAGGCATGTTTGCGCCCTCTGATACTGCAATAACGCCGTTTGCAACAAGTGCCTTTGCATCATCGCCGTTGATTTCGTTCTGTGTAGCTGATGGCAATGCAATGTCACCTTTTTCGCACCATGGACGTGCGTTCTCTACATATTTGCAACCATATTTGTCGGCATACTCCTTGATGCGACCACGGCGTACATTCTTCAACTCCATGATGAAGTCAAGCTTTTTGCGGTCAATACCCTCTGGGTCATAGATGTAGCCGTTTGAGTCACTCATTGTCACTGGCTTGCCGCCGAGCTGGATGATTTTTTCAACTGTATACTGTGCAACGTTGCCAGAACCTGATACAAGGCATGTCTTGCCTGTAATGTCAAGACCACGTGTCTTGAGCATCTCCTGCAAGAAATATATGTTGCCGTATCCGGTAGCCTCGGGACGGATGAGTGAACCACCAAAGTCAAGCCCCTTGCCTGTGAATACACCGTTGAACTCGCGTGTGAGTTTCTTGTACATGCCGAACATGTAACCAACCTCGCGTGCTCCGACACCAATGTCACCTGCTGGTACATCCATCTCAGGGCCAATGTGACGCCACAACTCAGTGATGAATGCCTGGCAGAATCGCATTACCTCGTTGTCGCTCTTGCCCTTGGGGTTGAAGTCGGAGCCACCTTTTGCGCCGCCCATAGGTAGGGTGGTGAGTGAGTTCTTAAATGTCTGCTCGAATGCAAGGTATTTCAAGATACCTACGTTTACCGATGGGTGGAAACGGATGCCGCCCTTGTAGGGGCCAATGGCATTGTTATGCTGTACGCGGTAACCTGTATTTACCTGTACCTTGCCGTTGTCGTCCATCCATGTCACGCGGAAAGTGAAGATGCGGTCGGGGATACAAAGACGCTCGATGAGGTTGTTTGCCTCAAACTCGGGATGTTTGTTGTACTCCTCTTCGATGGAGTTGAGTACCTCTTCGACTGCCTGGAAATATTCCGGCTCATTGGGGAACCTTCTCTTTAGGCTCTCAAGTGTTTCTGCTACTTTCATTTTATGTAGTTTTTATTTCTTTCTTGTGCAAATGTAATAAATAGGTTTCTAAAAATAAAGAAATGCAAGCATTATTTTTAAATAAATAGCAAAATGATTGATTTTGTTTGTTTTTATCGCGCTTGTTTTTAGTGTTTTAGGTGTAATTATAGAAAATTGTATTTTTGTTTTCCTTTTGCTCAAAATGTTGTACATTTTTGTTGTTTTGTTGAAAAAACTCACACCGGCGATGGAGTTTTCAGAAATTTGAGCTAATTTTGTACCAAATATGCACTCAAATAACGGGGTAGTTTGTGTTTGGGTCTAATATTTAATAAGGAATAAGTTGAATAAACTAAAAGAATAATAATGAGGAAATTTATTACTACATTATTTGCGATAGCTACTATTGCTGTGCAGGCACAAAACATACCAAACGGAAGTTTTGACAGTTGGAAGGGAAGCTGTGGCGATACTTATCAGTCCAGTCGCACTGAATATCGTCAGCGCCCTGGCGATGAACCTACCAGTTGGAATGGTTCAAGTATAAACCAGAAAGTTTCTATTGCAACAAAGTCAGAAACCCTTATCTTTAAATCGACTGGTCGCAATGGCTCGGCTGTCAAGATGCAGAACAAATATGTAGGTGCAATGGGTATCGGTTCCAATGCTCCCGGATTCATCTCTTTTGCGACTCCATGGGTGTACGCGGTTACCACTGTTTCAAAATGTGATGGCGGTGTTTACGGAGGTATGGCGTTCAATCATCGCCCCGATGCTATTAAGGGATGGTTCAAGCGTCCAGGCGGCACGGGTGAGAAGGCTCATATTATAGTATATCTATGGAAGGGTACGTTCAAGAACAATATTGCATCGGATAAGTCAAATGATACAAAAGATGACACAGACCGTGCTGTGATGGGAAAAGTCTCAAGTACGGGTAATGGTGTGAGAATTGCAAGTTGTGACCATGCATTCACAACCACAACAAACAACGATTGGCAGGAGATTACCGTTCCGTTGAACTATGAGAATGATTATATCCCAGAGAAACTCAATGTGATTCTCTCGAGCGGTGACTATTGGATCAGGGATAATGTAAAGGATGGCAGTGTCCTTGAGGCTGATGATGTGGAGTTTGTGTATTATTCTGAACTCGCTTCGCTCACTTATAACGGCAAGAATTATTTTGAATCAGGAAAAACTTCATATCTGATTAGAGAAGAATATGATGAAAGTAAGCTCTCTTTAACATCGAATGGACGTGGTGCTCTCATTGAAAAGAGTTTTGATTCATCAATAAATGTACTGACAATTACGATTAAAGGAAATAACTATGAAGCGAACCGTAGTAATTTCCATACATATAAAATCTCATTCATGCCCGATGAGCCTCTTGAAGTGCTCTCTGTAACACCGGAACACCCTGTAGAGTCATTGAAGACAATTAAAATTGAATATAATGATACGATTTTAGTTGCTAAATCAATATCAATGCAAAAGATTTATGTTGGCTCTACATTGAATAAGGCTTCCTTTGATATTGATAACAAGATTGTTACAATTACATTAGATAAGGAAATAACCGCTCCTGGCGAGTATCCGCTTTATATACCTCAAGGGCTTATTACACGCGAAAGTGGTAAGGATGTGACCTGTGATGGCGAAATTGTGTTTACAGTCAAGGCTCCTAAACTGGAGGTGGTGAAGGTTACTCCTGACAAACCGGCGTGGTATCTGAGAAATATTACTGTTGAATATAGTGATGAAATTGAAGGCGCATACAATGAGAGTGCTTCACCCAAGATTTATGTGGGTTCAAGCGAAAATACAGCTTCGTTCAGCGTCAATGGAAAAGTGCTTTCAATTACACTGGATAAAAAACTTGAAACTATAGGTGAGCATGCTCTATACATACCAGCAGGTCTGATAACACGCAAGATTGATGGCAGTGATGTCGTATGTGATGGTGAGATAAGATTTGTTGTCAGGGATCCTGCGGAGAAAGTTACAGCCGAGGTGGTTGCGGTAACTCCTGATAGTCCTGTCCAGTCTTTGCGTACGATAGTCCTTGAGTATGACGAGGAGATTGTGGGTAAATACGATCCGCTTTCTATAACACAGATTTATGTGGATTCTTTAAGAATTACAACTAAACCGTTGAAGGTGAATGATGCGTCGTTTGTTGTGGACAGTACTCTTCTTACAATAACATTGAATGAGGAGATTACATCTGCTGGTGAGTATATGCTTTATATCCCTGAAGGTTTGGTTACTTGCAAGAGTAATGGCGAGGCTGTAGAATGTAAAGGTGAGATAAGGTTTACCGTTACCGATGTTAGTGTAGATCCTTTGGAGATTGTGTCGGTTACTCCTGACTATGCGGTGGAGGCGCTGCAGACGATATCGATTGAGTACAGTGACGATATTTACGGTACTTACGATGAAAGTGCGTCGGCGAAGATATATCTTGGTTCAGACAGTAATGTTGCTTCGTTTGTGGTTGATGGCAATGTGCTTACAATATCATTGGATAAAGCATTGACAACACCGGGCGAATATGCGCTTAATATTCCTGAGGGACTTATAAAACGCAAGGTCAATGACGAGGATGTCATCTGCAACGGTGAAATAAAATTCACGGTCAAGGAGCTGCCTGCACCTGATGAAGGACCGAAGGAACTTGGTGACAGATTGTATTCTCTTGACGATGCTCATGCAAACAAGACATATGTCCTATACAACGAGCACTACACGGCGTATGCAATTTATGAGGAAGGACATGGTGACATGGTATGGGTTGCCGGTATGGTCGGAGGTGATAGTGATCACCAGTTGAAAGATGCTGATTATGCCCAGGATGTTGACATAACATCAAGGGATGCATGCTGGCAGGTTATCAAGGATGGTGACAAGTATCAGTTGTATAATGTCGGTGCCGGGATGTATCTGAATACTCCGATGTATGCATTTGACGACAACCTGAAATATTGTTCATTCTCTTCGGAGCCGGTGTCTTTGTCGGTTGTCGACCTCGGTGGTGGCAAGTTCGCGTTCAATGCATATCCAAGCCATGCAAATGCAGAATTCGGATATATGTGTGCTGCTCCACAATTGGATGCACCGCTTTCTGTCTGGAGCAATGATGATTCCGGAGCTGCATGGTTGCTGATTGAGAATCCAAATGTGACTGTCGGTGAAATTGTGGAACCTGAGCCGGAACCGACACCCGGTGAGGATGTGGATTATACCCCGACAAATACCGGAACAAGAAACTATGCCGAGCGTGATATTCAAGCCTTAAAGTTTGTGAGTGCCGGATATGGTGAAAAGGTTTATGACCTCAATGCTTCGGAGCGTTCAAGTGAGTATCTTGACTTGACAGAGTCGTTTGTGTTTACCGTTGCTCTTGGTGAGCAAGCTTCGGTTGAGATTGTCACAGAAGGTTCGTGGGTGAACCACTATGTATATGTGGATTATGACGCCAATGGATTCGCTGCCTCAATAGAGGAGGGCAGTAACTGGAAGCCGGCTGGCGATCTTGTGGCATATTCGTTCTATAACAATGGTGGCAATAGCGATGCCAGCGGATGGAACAGTGAGGGGCAGATGATTTCAGGTGACGACCGCAGCTATCCTGTTCTTCCTTCGTTTGCGGTGCCTGCGAAGACCGGACATTATCGTTTGCGTATCAAGCAGGATTGGTGTAGCATAGACCCTGCCGGTGACAGCGACAGTAACTTCGGCGGTACATTCTCGAACTATGGCGGCCAGATAATTGACGTTATGCTCAATGTTACTGATCCTACCGGTATTGAGGGTGTTGAGGCAGAGAGTGGCGAGGCGGTCATTTATGACATGCAGGGACGCAAACTGGACAAGATAACAGCTCCAGGTTTGTATATAATTGGTGGCAAGAAGGTGTTGGTTAAATAATGCACTTGATATATTGAATGGAAACAGGACGGCGAAACCGTCCTGTTTCTGCATGTAAAAATAGCCTCGTGGATTTTATTTTTACATTAAGTTATGCTATATTAGCAGTCAAATTTTTGGAAATGGAAAAATTGAAGAATCTATATAATAATGAGTTCGGTAGTGAACCGCAGTCTGTTGTGAGACTCACCGGTGATGGTTCAAACCGTGTCTATTATCGCATGATCGGTGTTGCCGATGTCATTGGTGTCGTCGGTACCTCGGTCGAGGAGAATAGGGCATTCATTGCTTTGTCAAGAGCTATGCAAGAGTGTGGTGTCGCAGTGCCTGCGGTTATTGCTGTTTCGGATGATGAACTGTGTTATATCCAGGATGACCTTGGCGATGTGTCGTTGTACGGTGCAATGACTTCGGCGCGTGAGAATGGTGTTTTTAAAACAGAAGACGTTGAGTGCCTTTGCCGGGTTGTGGCTGAATTGCCCAAAATTCAGTTTGGCGTTCCTGTGCATTTTGACTTCTCGCTCTGCTATCCGGTTTCGGATTTCAATGAACGCACGGTGATGTGGGACTTGAACTACTTCAAATACTGTTTCTTGAAAGGTGTAGGTGTCGAATTCAATGAAAATAGACTCGAGGATGAGTTTGTGAAACTCACCAAGATGTTGCTGAGCGACAATGACAATGTGTTCCTGTATCGCGATTTCCAGTCGCGTAATGTGATGCTGCAGGATGGCAAACCGTTCTTTATAGATTTCCAGGGTGGCCGTAGGGGACCGATATATTACGATATAGCGTCGTTCGTGGGGCAGGCGCGCGCAAAATATACTGCCGCTGCAGTCAGTTCAATGATTGATGCCTATCTTGATGCACTTGCCGCTTATAAGAGTGTCGATAGGGTGCGTTTTATGAAGATGCTGCAACTGTTCAGGGTGTTCCGCCTGTTGCAGAATTTGGGTGCGTATGGCTATCGTGGTCTTTTTGAGCGCAAAAAAGCATTCGTGGAGAGCATTCCTGCTGCGTTGGGACAGCTTGGGGTTTTGATAGATAGTGGTGAATTCCCTTATCTTTCTTCTTTGGTAGAAGAGATTGCAATGCAGCCCATGTTCGTTCGCCTGGAATCGAAAGAATTGGTAGTAGATGTTGTAAGTTTTTCTTACAAACGTGGCATTCCGGATGATATATCGGGTAATGGCGGAGGGTTTGTCTTTGACTGTCGCGCGATTCATAACCCTGGGCGTTACGAGCCATACAAGAAACTCACTGGTATGGATGAACCGGTGATAAAATTTCTCGAGACTGAAAGTAATATTGCCGAGTTTCTTGAAAATGCATACGCTCTTGTCGATAATATGGTCGATACTTATAAAAAACGAGGTTTTACTCATGTACAGGTCTGCTGTGGTTGTACAGGTGGCCAGCACCGCTCGGTATATAGCGCCGAGCATATTGCCCGCCATGTTGCCGATAAGTTCGGGGTTAAGGTTATCGTTACCCATAAAATGCAGGGCGTACATTATGTGATAGAAGCGAAGACTTAAGGTGAAAGCCGAGGTTTGTAACCGAGGGTTCGACAATGCCGGCAGCATTTCGTCAAGCGGAGTGTCGCGATAGTGGCACCGCTTGGGTTGCGATTAGACGGCATTGTCAAAGCAAAAAGCAACGAGCGTTGCCGAGGTTCAATCACGCGAAGCGTGGTTAAAGGTCGCTTGTAGGGACGCGGCATGCCCTATCCGCATAAGTGTAAAATTGCATTATAGCTCCTCCCCTCACTGGTGAGGTGGAGGTGGCATGTAGTGCCGGAGGGGAGAGATGGTCATGTGATTTCTATTTGGGCAGACACATCGGTCTGCCCCTACGGTGCAGGTAGGCATCACTCTGACGGTGTGAGGCCTTTTAGCGGCTCAGTAGAAATTTAGTGTGGATAAGCATATAAATTAAAAATTATGAAAGTAAGATATTGAGGAATGGTCGCAAAAAACAGTGTCGGTATCGCTTTCGCTCACCATTACATTCTACAGCAGTCCTCAACCTTAATTGTTCACTTTAATTTTTCTTCAAGTCTTTCTATACGTGCTTTTTGTCGCTCAAAAAGCAC
>JAFOCD010000044.1 GCA_017381475.1 Bacteroidaceae bacterium | reverse complement strand
TCATTCAACGCAAACGCACAGACAGTAAAAATCTACCCTATTCCCCAAAGTATAGCCTGGGGCAATGAGACCGCATTTGAGAACAGCGCAAGCTACACAATCACCGGCGAGGCCGATGCGGATGCCGACGCCATCAACCTCTTCAAGAAGAATTTCACCACAACCGATGGCGCAGTAGAGCTTGTCATCGGTGAGCGTGGCGATGCAGCTGTGGCTACATACGAGAACCTCATTCCACAGAAGGCCGAGGGTTACTATCTTGCAGTGGAGAAAAACAAGGTTGTCATTGCTGGCAACGACGGCTCGGGAACATACTATGGTGTGCAGACGTTCACACAGATGGCATCACAGCCAAACGTGATGTGCGCCACCGTCACCGACTACCCTAGCGTACCACAGCGTGGACTTGTAGAGGGCTACTATGGCAACCCTTACAGCGAGGCCGACCGCATGGGACTCCTAAAGATGTTCGGCGAGATGAAGATGAATGTCTACATCTATGGTCCAAAGGACGATGCTTACCACAAGAGCAAATGGCGCGAAGAGTACCCTGCCGAACTCGGCAAGAAAATCACAGAATATGTAAATGTGGCAAAAGCAAATAAGATTGAGTTCATGTGGGCAATCCACCCGGGCGAGGATATACAATGGAACGCCACCGACAGAGCCAACATCGTGAACAAGCTCAAGGCGATGTGCGCTTTGGGCGTAAGAAGTTTTGCCGTGTTCTGGGATGACCTTTGGGGCGATGACGGCACGCATGGCGACGAGCAGGCCGAGCTGATGAACTATATTGCTGCAGAACTGAGAAAAGAGTACCCCGATGTGAAGCCACTCACAATATGCCCCACACAGTATAACCGTGGCTGGGCAAACAGCATCTACCTGCCGGCACTCGGTGACATAATGGACAGCGACATAAATGTCATGTGGACAGGAAACAGCGTTGTCGATATGATAAACAAGGGTGATATGGAGTGGATTAACAACCAGATTAAGCGCAAGGCCTACATCTGGCTCAACTACCCTGTGAGCGACTACTGTATAAACCACCTGCTCATGGGTCCGACATATGGCAACGACCTTAATATTGCCGACATGCTCTCTGGTTTCGTTTCAAACCCAATGGAGTATGCCGAGGCATCTAAGGTTTCGCTTTTCAGCATCGCCGACTACACTTGGAACATGCCTGCATACGACTCAAACGCATCCTGGGAGGCGGCAATGAAGTACCTGATGCCCGAGAACTACGAGGCATTCCGTTTCTTCTGCGAGAATAATGTTGACCTGGGAGCGAACACACACGGGCTGCGCCGAATGGATGAGTCGCCCGAGTTCGCAAAGGCAAAAGAGACCTTTAACAGCAAGATAGCAACAGACAGAGAGGCAGCATATGCAGCTGTTGGCGAACAGTTCGACAAACTGGTAAGCACTGCCGAGACACTTTTGACAACCGACGAGGCACCGGCATTGACAAGCGAGATAAAGCCATGGATTGAGTCAATGAAATATCTTGGCCAAAGAGGTGTATGTATAATTGAAATGAACGATGCACTTGCAGAAAAAAAACCCGAAAAGTTCATTGATAACTATTTGAAATACAAAGAGTATAACGAGGCACAGGGAGCGTTGCGCTCACGTGACTTTGCAGGTTCTCTAAAGGTTGCCACCCCTGTTGTGGGTACAGTACATATTGAACCGTTCGTAAAAGAGGTTATGGGCGCACTTGTTGCCGAGTACAAGGAGAGCTACGACTACCGTACCGATGTATTCCCGGCACAGGCTCTTGAGAACGGAACATACCACATCATGTACAACGGCAAATATCTCACTAACAACAATAAGGCTGCCGGAACAAAGCCTGTTTTCCTGGCCGAGCAAGACAACATCCGTCCACAGCGTCAGGAGTGGAAGATAAGCATTGACCCAAGCACCAACCGCTACAAGATTGTGAACCTTGAGGACAACCGCTATCTCAACGAAAATGGCAGTTTCACTGTCAGCGACGCCACCAACCCGTACGAGGCTGTATGGCACACATATGACATCACACTGCTCGCAAACGGCAAATACGCCATACAGAACGGTGGCAGTGCCGGCACCGCATTCTGGATAGTAAACGGTACACAGATACAGAAAGGCAACACTAATGCATTGCCCGACAAGTATATCTTCGACATAATTCCACTTGGTGGCGCAGCAAACGAACCATTCATTGAAGATGACGAGGTATACTACATCATGGACGGTAACCGTTACCTTACAAACACCAATGTCAATGGCAGTGGCGGCACACCGACATTTAAGGAGACTACAGAGCCAACCGAAGCACAGGAGTGGAAGATCGCGCCAGATGCAAACGGTAACAAATGCTACAAGATCACCAGCAACGCCGACGGCAGATATGTAAACGAATATGGTGTATTCGGAACCAACCAGTACTATGCCGACTGGAACACCTACCTGCTCACAAGAATGGGCGACATGTGGTCTATCCAATGGACACAATCGGCAATAAAGAAGGGCGTAAGCTACATTGTGGTATCGGGAGACAGACTTGAAGCCAAAGGCGTTGGACGCCAGGAGAGCTACACTGTGAAGATTGTGAGAAAAGGCGATGACACATCCGTTGAAAACATTGAGGACGAAAAGGCAACATTCAGAATTGAAAACGGCGTCATCACTGCCAGCAACGATGTAGTGTACATGGAGATATATAGCGCAGAGGGACAGTTGGTAAGAAACTGCGAGGGCAACAGCCTGTCACTTACAGGGCTACCTAAAGGCAGTCTGTACATAGTCAAGGCTAACGGCAATGCCTCAACACACATCTGCAAGTTGCTATTGGAATAAGCTATATACAATTCATACACAGCCCATTAACAAGCAGCGCAATATTGCGTTGCTTGTTTTTTCATCCATAACTTATTTTTCTATATTTTAATAATTATTATATATAGTTGTTAATAAGTATAGGCACTTTTTCTATCGCCTACGAACTTTTTTTACTACCTTTGCCGATATAATATTGTGGAATATTGTCAAAATCCGGATTTGGAGAGTATCGCCATCCGAATTCGCGCTAAATAATTGAGACAAAATGGGAAAGATTATTGCATTAGCAAACCAGAAAGGCGGCGTTGGAAAAACGACAACAGCCATTAACCTTGCAGCATCACTCGCCGCCTTCGAAAAGAAAGTATTGGTAATTGACGCCGACCCGCAGGCAAATGCCTCATCGGGTCTTGGCATTGACATAAGGGAGATTGAGAGTTCTATTTATGAATGCCTCATCAACAAAGCGGTCGCGGAGGAGAGCATCATACCCACAAGCGTAAAGGGGCTTGACATTATACCGTCACACATTGACCTTGTAGGTGCAGAGATAGAGATGCTCGACCTGCCAAACAGGGAGAAGATCATGCGCGAGGCATTAGCGTCAATAAAGGAGAGATATGACTATATCCTTATTGACTGTTCGCCGTCACTCGGTCTTATCACCGTGAACTCACTCACAGCAGCCGACTCCGTAATCATACCGGTACAGTGCGAATACTTTGCACTTGAGGGTATCAGCAAACTGTTGAACACAATCAAAATCATCAAGTCAAACCTGAACCCGGCACTTGACATCGAGGGATTCCTGCTCACAATGTTCAATTCACGCCTGAGATTGAGCAATCAGGTATACAACGAAGTGAAGAAACACTTTAGGGAACTTGTGTTTGAAACCGTCATTCAGCGTAATATCAGATTGGGCGAAGCACCAAGCATGGGTATACCGGCACTGATGTATGATGCTGAATCAACAGGTGCAAAGAACTATCTGGCATTGGCCGAGGAAATCCTGAACAGGAATAAATAAGAAACGATTTCACAAAATGGCAAAACAGAAATTCACACTCGGACGCGGACTTGACGCGCTCATATCAACCGAGGCTGTCCGCACAGCAGGTTCATCATCAATAGGAGAGATTGAGATTAGCAAGATTCTTGCAAATCCCAACCAACCACGCCGCGACTTCAACGAGGAGGCGCTCCAAGAACTAGCCGACTCCATCAAAGAACTTGGCGTGATACAACCAATCACACTGCGCAAAATGGAGGATGAATCCTACCAGATTATTGCTGGTGAGAGAAGATTCCGCGCATCACAACTGGCAGGAAAGACAACAATACCGGCATACATTCTCAAGGCTGACGATGAGGAGACCATGGAAATGGCCCTCATTGAGAACATTCAGCGCGAAGACCTTAACGCGCTCGAAGTTGCACTAGCCTACCAGCAACTCATCGAACAGCACAACTTGTCACAGGAACAGTTGAGCAAGCGCATTGGCAAAGGCCGTGCTACCATTGCGAACTTCCTGCGTCTACTTAAATTGCCAGCAGCGATACAAATGGCACTCAAGGAAAAAGTCATTGACATGGGACATGCTAAGGCTTTGCTTTCACTTGACTCGCACAGCGAGCAAATAAACCTCTTCCACGAAATTGAGAAGAACAATTATACAGTACGCGAGGTTGAGGAGATTGTACGCCGCATGAAAGATGGAGAAGACGTTCAGGTTGTAAAACAGAAAAAGGCAGCCGACAAGAAACAGGACGAAGTGTATCACCAGTTGAAGAAACAGCTTACAAACTTTTTCCAGACACCGGTACAGATGACATGTTCTGCCAAGGGCAGTGGCAAAATAAGCATCAAGTTCAAGAACGAAAAGGAACTTGAGCGCATTATTTCAATATTCGACAGGCTTAACCAATAGTACACAGTGACAATCCGTCGGTTGACATACAGGCTTGGGGTACTTGTTGCCATACTTTCTTTCATGGCGACAAGCCTTTCCGCACAAGTCGCGGAATCAAGGAAGGAGATAATGATATCAACCGAAATTTCTAATGACACACTCGGTATTGGTTCACATGATGTATATCAGCCCAACATCAATGCCTTGGACAGTGCGTATAATAAAATTTCCATTGCCACTGCAGGAGTCGTGAATGACAGTATCATGGTTGTCAACAAGAAAAACAGCACTACCGAGGGGGTAAGAATTAGGAAGCCCGACCCCTCTACAGCAACATGGCTTGCACTGGCATTCCCCGGAGGTGGACAGATATACAATCGCAAGTTCTGGAAACTCCCCATAGTCTATGGCGGTTTTGTCGGATGTCTCTATGCCTACAATTGGAACGGACAGATGTACAAGGATTACCGACAGGCATATCTTGATATCATGGACAGCGACCCGAACACAGACTCCTACAAGGATTTTTTCCGTCCCGGATACGATTTTGAAGCAAACAAGGAGTATCTGCAAGGAGTATTCAAAAAAAGAAAAGACCGCTACCGCCGGTGGCGAGACCTGAGCATATTCTCATTCATTGGCGTGTATGCTCTATCAGTGATTGACGCGTATGTTGATGCACAGCTTTCTCATTTTGACATAAGCGAAGACATACATTTGAGCATCGAGCCGGAAATAATCAACAGCAGACAAATGCTGGACAAGGACTACTATGGTTTAAACCTGAACATTAGTTTCTGATACAATGAAGAAGACAATAACAACAATATTCATATTCACCATTCTTGTGCTACTGCATTCTTGCAACCTGTTCAAGACAACTGAAAAAACAGCCAATACGACTGAAGCCACGTCTGATACAGCAACAAGGAATACCGTTACTGTATCCATCGATGAAATGGCATATAATAACCCACAGACTATTGCAACAACCGTAAAGTACGAGATTGACCTTGACACAATGACCGGCGACGGATACTCGTTCGAGGTACCCGAGAGCATGAAAGAAAATATCGACAGCCTACTCAACGGTTGGCAGGCGCGCAACATGTTGCGCAAGCTCGAATGTGACGGCTCAGACTGGGAGAACATTGTCATTACCGACACAATGTATGCAAAGCGTTTGGCAAGCATGCCCACTATTGTGCGCATGCCATACAACAACATGGTCCGCAGTTGCATTGACCGTTATGTAAAGAACGGTCGTTCACAGGTTTCGTACTTGCTTGGAATATCAGAATTCTATTTCCCTATCATTGAAGAGGAGATTGACCGCCTTGGAGTTCCACACGAATTGAAATATCTGCCAATCATAGAATCGGCACTTAACCCCAAAGCCGCATCAAGAATGGGTGCGAAGGGTTTGTGGCAGTTCATGTTCTCTACAGGCAAACTTTATGAACTGAAGGCCAACAACTACATTGACGAGCGCTTTGACCCCATGAAATCAACAACTGCTGCACTTCATTACCTAAAGGATCTGTACGACATGTTCCAAAGTTGGGAACTTGCCATCGCAGCCTACAACTGCGGTCCCGGTAATGTAAAGAAAGCCATCAGCCGTTCCGGTGGCAGTACTGATTTCTGGAAGATTTATCCATGGTTGCCAAAGGAAACACGCGGATACCTGCCTGGCTTCATTGCTGCAAATTACATAATGACATTCTACGAAGACCATGGCATTTGCCCAATGGAGCCAAAACTGCCCATTGCAACTGATACAATACATGTAAACAAGAACCTTCACTTCAAACAGATTGCCGAAGTCTGCGATGTCGACATTGAGGAAATCAGAGCTTTGAATCCACAATTCCTCAAGGATATTATCCCTGGCGAAAACGAAACATTCATCCTGCGTCTCACCAACAGCACCATAACAAAATTCATTGAAAACGAGGAGGCCATATACAACCACGATGTTGAGAAGTATTTTCCCAAAGTGGATATTGAGAAAATGCTCAAGGAGGCGAAAGAGAACACAGGCGCAGGCAACCTTATCCGACACAAGATCAAGAATGGCGAGACACTTGGCGGCATCGCGCTAAAATACAAGGTTACTGTAAAGCAGATCATGAAGTGGAACAATATGCGAAACTCCAACATTCGCGCCGGCAAGTATCTGAAAATATACAAGTAAGCCTATGGATAATTATGACGAGATAAGGAACATCGATGAAGAGGCGGCCGTAAACGCGGCTTTTCAGGAATTGGTAGATACATACCTATCTTCACAACATCGCAAAAAAGTTGAACTTATAACCAAGGCATTCAACTTTGCCCGTCAAGCACACAAGGGTGTAAGACGCCACAGCGGTGAACCGTACATCATGCACCCTCTCGCCGTGGCCCACATTGTATGCAAAGAGATTGGACTTGGCTCAACATCCATATGCGCAGCTTTGCTTCATGATGTAGTCGAGGACACCGACTACACCGTTGAGGACATACGCAACCTTTTTGGCGACAAGATTGCCGGCATTGTTGACGGACTTACAAAGATTTCCGGAGGTGTATTTGGCACACACGCATCGGAACAGGCCGAGAATTTCAAGAAGCTCTTGCTCACAATGAGCGAGGACATCAGGGTAATTCTCATAAAGATTGCCGACCGCCTGCACAATATGCGCACTTTGGAGTTCATGCAGACAAACAAGCAGTACAAGATTGCAGGCGAGACGCTCTACATCTATGCCCCTATCGCCTATCGTCTTGGACTGAGCCGTATAAAGACTGAACTGGAAAACCTCAGTTTTAAATATGAATACCCCGAGGAATATGCGCGAATAGAAAAG
This sequence comes from Bacteroidaceae bacterium, assembly GCA_017381475.1. GTDB lineage: Bacteria > Bacteroidota > Bacteroidia > Bacteroidales > Bacteroidaceae > HGM04593. The sequence goes on along the minus strand of JAFOCD010000044.1, from coordinate 19,785 downwards.
AAGATTGAAAAGACACAGAACGAACGCGACATACTGTATAACGAGTTCACACAGCCCATTTGCGAACAGTTGGATGCAATGGGATTGAAATACCACATCATCGGGCGCGTCAAATCACCCTACTCCATCTGGAACAAGATGCAGAAGAAGCATGTCGCCTTTGAAGACATCTTCGACATTCTTGCAGTGCGTATCATATTTACCCCACGCGAAGACAAAGACGAGAACAACGAATGCTTCAACATATACATTGCTCTCACCAAACTGTACAATGCACACCCCGACCGTTTGCGCGATTGGGTAAACAAGCCACGCACAAACGGTTACAAGGCACTGCATGCAACATTCATGAGCCGCCGTGGCGAATGGATTGAGGTACAGATAAGAAGTGAGAAGATGAATGAGGTGGCAGAAAAGGGTATTGCCGCACACTGGAAGTACAAGAGCCAGGACAGCAATAGCAATGATGACCAGCTTGAAAACTGGCTACACACCATCAAGGAGATACTTGATGACCCACAGCCCAACGCACTTGATTTCCTTGACACTATCAAGCTCAATCTTTATGCAACCGAAATATTCGTGTTCACGCCAAAGGGCGAAATAAAGACTATGCCACAGAACTGTACAGCACTTGACCTTGCGTACAGTATACACACATTCCTAGGTAACCATTGCATCGGTGCGAAGGTAAACCACAAGCTCGTGCCAATGAACCACCAGCTACAGAGTGGCGACCAGGTTGAGATTCTTACATCAAACTCACCTCGTGTCGATGCCAGTTGGCTTTCATTTGTTACCACAGCCAAGGCACGCGCCAAGATACAGGCAGCGCTACGCCGCCAGCAACGCATACTGCAACGCGAGGGTGAAGAAAAACTCAACATATTCCTTGAGAAGGAGGGTTTGAGCAACTACCTTGGAAATATTGAGAAACTATGGAAACTGCATAAACTCAATGACCGTGACGAGCTGCTCGCTGCCATAGGAAAAGGAACTATCATTTTAGGCAATGACGACAAGGACGCCTTGCTTGGCAACAAGAAGTTCAGCTTCCAGTCGCTATTCTCATTCAACAAGGAGAAGAAGAACAAGGAAAAGAAGGAAGACGCACAGACATACAGCGAGATAGACACCAAGAAAGCAATAAGCCTTACAGACGAGAACATCAAGAGCGGATACATAATTGCCGACTGCTGCAACCCCATACCCGGAGATGATGTCCTTGGCTATTATGACGAGGAGAAACACATCGTCATACACAAGCGCAACTGCCCCACAGCAAATGCACTCAAGAGTAGCCATGGCAATAGGATACTGGCTGCAAATTGGAACACGCACAAGGAGCTATACTTTGTAGTCCCCATACGCATTACCGGTATTGACAACATTGGAGTGATACATGAGATAACAGCCATCATATACAGACAGCTGAATGTCAACATACAGAAAATGCACTACGAGAGCAACAATGGTATCTTCGAGGGAACATTCTGGCTACATGTACACGATGTCCAGGACGTAAGAAACATCTGCGAGAACCTAAGGAAAATGAGTTGCATAAAGACAGTTGCACGCATTGGATAATAACAATAAACGCTGCCATAGGGCAGCGTTTATTGTTATTATCATCAGAGGTCGCAAAGATCTTACTTTTTCTCAAAGAAACTGAAGTTCACACTACCGTATGCAACATGGCGGAAAAAGTAGGGATGCTCACTGAAATCATTATCCTTACCATGCTCAAAGACAAGCATTCCACCCAGTTTAAGCAGATTACTCTCAAGCACCAGATCCGGAATACTCTTGAGTTCCTTCAATGCGTATGGAGGATCTGCAAAAACCATATCGTATGAAGCCGGACAACGACGAATATAACGGAATACATCATCGCGCACAACACTCCAGGCATCATCTCCAAGCGAAACAGCAGCTTTTTTAAGATGCGCAGCATGCATTGCATCCATCTCTACCGATGTGACACTCTTGCAGCCACGCGACAAGAACTCAAGGCTGATGCTACCTGTTCCTGCAAAGAAATCAAGCACTGTCATCTCTTCAAAATCCACCATGTTATTAAGGATATTGAAAAGGTTCTCCTTGGCAAAATCCGTTGTAGGACGCGCCTTGAAATTACGTGGCACATCAAAATGACGGCCTTTATATTTTCCACTGATTATTCGCATAGTATCAACGCCTGCAAGTCGAAAGGAATACCTTCCATTTTGTTCAACAATGTTGACGGGAAAAGCGCATTTGCATTAAGGCGCTTATATCTTTTAATAAAACGACTTATAGTCATTATGTTTGCCTCCACACTTGAATCGCCGCACAGATACAGAGCATCCTCATCTTGCGAAAACCCCTGCTCTTTCCATATGCTCAAGAGGTAATAAATGCAGTCATGCCCACTTTCGCTCCTGAACGCATTGGCTAGTCGCAGCTTGCCATCCTGCATAGAAATACACATTGCAAGGTTTCCCCTGAAGAATGCCAACATATATCGTTCCTCCGCGACTGGTTTACTAGTCATCAGTCCCAGGAGAATGCTCACCGAAGCATAATATGCAACCTCCCCCAACTTCTGAATCTGCTCGTACAAAGCCTTCTCGACCGAAAAGAGCACTGTGAGTCCTAGGGCATTAAGTTTATTTGCGACAACTTCAATACGCGCATCATTCTTTGGAAAGCATTGACGGTAATAGGCCTTGTAACATTGCTTGTCGTCAAACTCAACCGGTATGGTGGTGAAATCATCAGCTTCAATGACAACCTTTACGTCATATTTCTCTGCACTGGAAATAAAAGGACACAGCTCTACACCTTTCTGCATATTGGTAGCAAGCGTCAAATCCTTTTCGGGCTTATAGAAGAAGTATTTCAACGAGCCGGGGAGTGACGGGATGTAGCTGCAAAAACAAAATCCATCCGTACTGATACGAATGGATAATGTTTTATTTTCAATGTTATCCTTTATCATCTGTTAGGCCAGTTACCAGCATTGTTGTTATTCTTGGTAACATCACCAACCTTGCGGCAAGGGATCTTTCTTTTGAGCACACCGTTCTCACCCATCAAAGGCTCACCGTCCTTATCCAAGCGCACCTCTTCTCTGTACTCGGTACCATTGGTAGTCACCTGCAATAGATAGTTTGCAAGTTCCTGCTTATTCAAACCATCAAGATATTGAATAAAGTCTGCACGCGCCTCGAAGACATGAATATAACCACCGGCCTTGCGGTTTGCAGCACCCGGCTGGATACTGTCGGCCTGCATGAAGAATTCCGCACTGTCCTTGCTGAAAGGAATATATCTCAACTGCTGAAGATTGTACTTAGGATTATGGAACAATGTATCAACATAAGGGATGTATGATGTGTCGCGGCGGAAGGTACTTGCAATCATTGTATTGTCAACTACAGGCTTCTTTGTCTCTACGACCTCACCATTCTCGAGAGTCTCATTAACGACAACCCATGTTGTGTCACGATGATACAAATCGTCCAATTTCTGGAGTCTCTTCAATGCAAGATTACGCTTGTTGGCCTTGCTCTCGCTCTTTGAATCCTCGATAATTTTCAGGACAATCTCATCAGCCTTATCCTCTGAGAAAAGAAGGTTCTCCGCATCCTCTTTTGTATACACCTTTGATCTCTTCTTGCCGTTTTCATCGGTGTAATATGTCTTGGCACCTGTTGAATCCTCGACCATATAGTCACGGACCTCATTCAACTGCTTGTCATTAAGGATATAGGTCTTGTTCACGACCTCCATATCGTTACCAAGGAATTCTATCAACTCATCAAAATTTGCAGCATATCTGCCTTTCTCAGCACGAAACTCCACTTGGGCTGTTCTGATGTCGATAAGACGGTCTATAACCACATTGTCGCGTTCAAGACGAGCAGCTTCAAAATTAAGCGGCGAGGTAACACTGTCATAATTTGCAAAAACAAGAGCTAAGACGAGGCCCAACAAAACCACATTCAACAAAGCTACATTTAAGAATTTTTTCATTGCTATATCTTTTTATTTAATTATTTTCGTGACACAAAAATAAGATAAAAAAACGAATATACCTTTTTTATATACTTTTTTTTACCAATAAAAGTGATAAATAGATATTTAACCTCGCAAATTAAATTAAATTTTCCATTCAATCCAACTATTGAACAGGAAAAAATCATAGAAAAATTGGCGGATTTCATTTTGTCTGCCGAGGAACGGAAGGTCTTTCTACTATGCGGATATGCCGGTACAGGAAAGACATCTCTCATCTCGGCACTTGTGAGAACAATGGATCAGCTAGAAAGGAAAACAGTCCTGCTTGCACCTACAGGCAGGGCTGCAAAGGTCTTTTCATCCTACTCGGGGAAAAGTGCGCGCACAATACACAAGTGCATCTACAGGCAGAAATCCATCATGGACAGTTCCGTGTTCACTCTCAGCGAGAACAGGATGCAGAACACTCTGTTCATTGTCGACGAGGCATCGATGATATCGAATGAGAGCAACGCGATGACAGGGTCCGGTGGTTTACTCGACGATCTTGTGGAGTTCGTATATTCCGGACATGGTTGCTCAATGCTGTTGCTTGGCGACACGGCACAGCTTCCTCCTGTAGGCGAATTCCACTCGCCGGCATTGACCGAGAGTTACCTGCACTCAATGTTCCTGAATGTGACATCCGTTGAGCTGAAACAGGTTATGCGACAACTTGAGGATTCAGGCATTCTTTTCAACGCTACAAGATTGAGAGAGAAGATAGAGATAGAAGATGCATACAACCTGCCACAGGTCAAGATAAAGGGTTTTCCGGATATATGCAGCGTTCATGGCGAAGAACTCATTGAAGCCATAGAAAGTTGTTACAACAAGGTAGGAATGAACGAAACTATAATCCTGTGCCACTCGAACAAGCGCGCTAATGCCTACAACGAAGGCATACGCCGGCGCATCCTTTATCGCGAGGAGGAATTGAGCCGCGGAGACATGCTCATGATAGTAAAGAACAACTACTATTGGCCTGAGACTCTTGGAAAGGAAGACAAGATGCTGCTTGAGAAACTCGACTTCATAGCAAATGGCGACATGGCCGAAATAATCCGCGTACATGGGACTGAAGAGATGTACGGATTCCGTTTTGCCGATGTCACACTCTCGCTGATTGACTATGAGGATTGCGAAATTGATGTAAAGATTATGCTCAACACGCTAACGAGCGAATCGCCCTCCTTGACAAGAGAGGAGAATGAGCGTCTGTTCAATGCAGTATGGGAAGACTATCCCGAAATCCGCTCAAAACGCAAGCGCATGGAAGAGATACGCAAGAACCCTTATTACAACGCCCTACAGATCAAATATGGATATGCCATCACATGCCACAAAGCGCAAGGCGGCGAGTGGGAAAGGGTTTTTATCGACCAAGGGTACATAAGTGAAGAGATGGTAAACCCCGACTATTACCGCTGGCTATACACGGCGTTCACGCGTGCAAGCGAGAAACTATATTTGGTAAACTGGAAAGAATAAACGCAGCATTGGAGCGGCTCCAATGCTGCGTTTATGGTTCTACAAGTACCGTAGAATTATCCCTTGATAATCTCAAATACCTTGTCAATTGCAGCGGTAACACCTGCGGGGTTCTTGCCACCTGCCTGAGCAAAGTGCGCCTGACCGCCACCGCCACCCTGCATCTCACGTGCAGCCTGACCGACGATTTTGCCGGCATTCAAGCCCTTCTCCACAAGGTCTGCGCTGACAGAGATTGTCAACTGTGGCTTCTCGTTATATACGCTACCTACTACAACAAGCAGATTCTCGGGCTGTTCCTGACGCAACATGAAGACGATATCCTTCACTGTTGCAGGTGCCAATGGAAGTACTGCACTGATGTAGCGCATGCCATTAAAATCCTTAATTTCCTTAAGAAGATCGGCCTTAACCATTGCAGCTTTCTCCTTCGCATAAGCCTCAATCTCCTTCTTGAGTTCAGCATTCTCAGCAATTGACTTCACAATTGTAGCCTTGAGGTTCGGTACATTGTTGAACAAAGCCTGAATCTCCTTCAAGAGGTTCTGTACCTTGTAGTTGTGGTTCTCAAGAGCCTCGCCTGTGATAGCCTCGATACGACGCACACCTGCAGCAACAGAGCTTTCGCTCACAATCTTCACCATACCAATGTTACCGGTAGCCGCAACGTGTGTACCACCACAGAACTCGATAGATGAACCGAACTGTACAACGCGTACATGGTCACCATACTTCTCACCGAAGAGAGCGATAGCACCAAGTTTCTTTGCCTCCTCAATGGGGATATTGCGGTAATCGGTCAAAGGAATATTCTCGCGGATACGTGCATTCACGATGCGCTCTACCTGCTCAATTTCCTCGTCTGTAACCTTCTGGAAGTGAGAGAAGTCGAAGCGGATACCGTCGGGGGTTACAAGTGAACCTTTCTGCTCAACATGTGTTCCGAGCACCTGACGCAGAGCCTGGTCGAGCAAGTGTGTACATGAGTGGTTTGCCGCACATGCCGCACGCTTTGCCTTGTTTACCTCGGCAACGAATTCTGATGCAGGGTCTGCGGGCAACTGCTTTGTTATATGTATTGGAAGGTTGTTCTCCTTCTTTGTATCAACAACCTCAATGCGTTCCTCGCCACATACAAGATATCCGGTATCACCTACCTGACCACCACTCTCTGCATAGAAAGGAGTCTCCTTGAGAACTATCTGGTAGAATGTCTGGTTCTTCTGCTTTGTCTGGCGGTAACGGAGGATTGATGTAGCGCACTCAGTGTTGTCATAACCCACGAACACGCTCTCGCCCTCGCCAACAGTCACCCAGTCACCATTCTCAACGGCAGCAGCGTTGCGTGCGCGTGACTTCTGCTTCTGCATCTCCTCGTCGAACTGCTCCATATTCACTGTAAGATTGCTCTCGCGTAGGATAAGCTGTGTAAGGTCGATTGGGAAACCGAATGTATCATAAAGGGTAAAGGCCTCGACACCGCTTATCTCGCTGTTGCCTGCAGCCTTTGCTGTTGCAATAATCTTGTCGAGCAAGCCCATACCGGTCTCCAGAGTGCGGAGGAAAGAATCCTCCTCTTCCTTGATAACCTTTGTGATGAGCTCTTGTTGCTGTTTGAGTTCTGGATAAGCATCACCCATATTCTCGATCAATGTAGGAACGAGCTTGTACATGAACGCCTGTTTCTGGCCAAGGAATGTGTAGCCGTAGCGCACTGCGCGACGCAGAATGCGGCGGATAACATAACCGGCCTTTGCGTTTGATGGGAGCTGACCATCAGTAATTGAGAACGAGATGGTTCTGATATGGTCTGCAATAACACGCATTGCAACATCTACCTGTGCATCACAGCCATACTCCCTGCCCGAAATTGCACCGATAGCCTTGATGATTGGCTGAAAAACATCGGTGTCATAGTTTGACTGCTTGCCCTGGAGTGCCATGCAAAGACGCTCGAAGCCCATACCGGTATCGATAACCTTTGCTGGGAGTTCCTCAAGATGACCATCGGCCATGCGGTTGAACTGCATGAACACAAGATTCCATATCTCAATCACCTGGGGATGTGAACCGTTCACAAGGTCACGGCCGTTGATCTTTGCTCTTTCCTCGTCGCTACGCAAGTCGATGTGAATCTCTGAACATGGACCGCATGGACCGGTATCGCCCATCTCCCAGAAGTTGTCCTTGTGGTTACCGTTGATGATGCGCTCTGCAGGCAGGTGTTTCTCCCAAATTGCAGCTGCCTCGTTGTCGCGGGCAAGGCCCTCGGCCTCGCAACCCTCGAACACAGTTGCATACATGCGCTCAGGGTCGAGCTTTACAACCTGTGTCAGATACTCCCAGGCCCAATTGATGGCATCCTCCTTGAAGTAGTCGCCAAAAGACCAGTTGCCGAGCATCTCGAACATTGTATGGTGATATGTATCGTGACCCACCTCCTCAAGGTCATTGTGCTTGCCGCTTACACGAAGGCACTTCTGTGAATCGGCAACGCGTTTGCTCTTTGCCGGCGCATTACCAAGGATGATATCCTTGAACTGGTTCATACCAGCATTCGTAAACATAAGTGTGGGGTCGTCCTTGACAACCATAGGAGCTGAAGGGACAATTAGGTGCCCCTTGCCCTCAAAAAAATTCTTGAAAGAATCTCTGATTTCCTTTGATGTGAGCATATTACTTTTTGTTTAATTTGTCTGTGTTTTGAAATTGTCTCGCACGCAAGCGCATGTCCGCACGCACAAGATTTCGCAAATTTACAACATTTCAGGGAATAAACCGCCGAGAAAACCAATAATATTAACAACTCGTGCTATTTCTTTGGCATCCAAATATGCTTTGGACAAATATTATTTGGATAAAATGAGAGGTTTTACTAAATTTGCCATACGATAAAGAATTTGATGAAAAAGGAATACTACATATTCAACCCCGATACAGGGACATACGAACGTGTCTACCCCAATTTTGCACAAAAGCTACTTACCGGCTTAACCAGTGCAATATTTTTCATAATATTCGGAGGACTTTCGTTTCTAGCATTCTACTATTGGATAGACAAACCATCCGTTAAAAAGGTCGAGACGCTAGAAAACGAGAACTCACAGATTCTTGCGCAATATGAAATCCTGTCAAAACGACTTGACGATGCCATGCTTGTACTACAGGACATACAACAGCGCGACGACAACCTTTATCGAGTAATGCTCGATGCCGAGCCGATTTCACCTGAAGCCCGTAATGCGGGATATGGCGGAACAAACCGATATGACGAGTTGCTCAAGATGGACAACTCAGAATTGCTTGTAGAGACCACCCAAAAGATTGACCTGCTGGAGAAAAAACTTTACATGCAGATAAAGTCATTTGACGAAATTGTTGCACTGGACAAGGATTCCAAGACAAGATTAAGTCACATTCCTCAGATACAGCCCATCAAGAACGAAGACCTCAAACGCACAGCATCGGGATACGGCTATAGGATTGACCCCGTTTACAATGTACGCACATTCCACAAGGGCATGGACTTCTCCTGTGACAAGAAGACACCTGTATATGCCACCGCCGACGGAGTTGTCGAGGATGCCAAATGGATGTCGGGATACGGATACACCGTTGTCATCAATCACGGATATGGATACAAGACCCTCTACGCACACCTGCTAGACAAGAAATTCCTTGTTAAGAAGGGGCAAAAGGTTGTACGCGGAGAACAGATTGCATTCAGCGGAAATTCGGGAAAGAGCACCGGCCCCCATCTGCATTACGAGGTTATTTACAAGGGCAACCATGTAAACCCGATAAACTACTATTTTGACGATTTGGACGCCGATGGATATGACCAGATGCTCCAGATGGCCGAGAACCACGGAAAGATATACGACTGATAAACTATAAAACAGCACCCAACATGGCACTGAACACCAACAAGGACCTGAAAATGTACTACTCCATCAAGGAGGTCGCGAACGAACTGTCGGTAACGGAGACCACGCTCCGCTATTGGGAGAGCGTGTTCCCACAGGTGTCGCCATACAAAGGGGCAAACGGCGTGCGCCGATACACCAAGGAGGACATAAAGACCCTGCGCACGATTGTCCACCTCGTAAAGGAGCGCAAACTTACACTTGCCGGCGCCAAGAAACAGTTGAAAAATGGTGGCACAAAAGAGACTGTAGAGACAAACAGTGATGTAATCGACCGTCTGAAAAGAATAAAGAACGAGTTATTGGGTATCAAACAGGAACTCGATTCACTCTAACCACTTGCGGGTACTACAAAAGCGGAGAAAATAGTTTAATAAACGATTCGGCACAACGCTTGAAGAAAGAGCGTTGGCGGTATTCGTTTGTTGTAAGCAGACGGCATTTCTTCAAGTCATCCATAAAACGTTCTTTCACCTCCAGGGCAACAGACTTGTCATATACAAACGCACTTACTTCGAAGTTATAGAAGAAACTTCTGAAATCAAGATTTGTAGAACCGACAGATGACAAATAGTCATCGCATACAACAGTCTTGCAGTGCAACATTCCACCGCCATACAAATATATCTTAACACCTGAGTTCAACAGGTTTCCAAGATAAGACATTGTTGCATAATCAGCAATCTTGCTATCCGACCTTTCCGGTATCATCAACCTGACATCAACACCCGAAATTGATGCATTCTTCAACGACTGCAGAAAAAGTTCATCGGGCATAAAATATGGCGTCTGCAGATATATATACCCCTTTGCTTGAGACAGCATTTTGATGTAGCCACCTACAATCGCCCTTACATCACCCACCGGATTCGATGTCACAACCTGAGCAAATGAGTTACTGCAGCTATCAGTTACAGGGAAATAGCGTTTTCCACTGAGCATTGTGCGGTTTGCAAAATACCAGTCTACAAGGAACGACGCCTGTAAACCATTAACAGCCATACCACGTAACAGAAGCATGGTATCACGCCATTCCATACCATTGACGCCTTTAATATAACGGTCGGCAATATTACATCCGCCAATCATTCCCACCTTACCGTCCACAACAATCATTTTCCTGTGATTACGATAGTTGAAACGGTTCGAGAGAAGCGGAAAGGTAACCTTCAGGAAAGACTCTACATACACTCCTGCACAGCGCATACTCTCAAAGAACTCTTTACTGACCTTCCAGCATCCGACACTGTCATATATGAGTCGTACTTCTACGCCCTGCTTTGCTTTGGATACAAGTGCATCGCGCAAACGGGAACCGAACTCATCATCCTCAAAGATATAAAACTGTAAATGTATATGCTGCTCGGCAGAAGATATAATTTCGAAAAGACGATTGGCAAACAGAGTCGTATCACACAACACCTCAACCTCATCAACCGTCAGCAAAGGAGCCGAAGAACTATTTTCAAAATACGTAGCAAGTGATTGATATTCAGACTGAATCAAAGCTTTAGCATCACTATTGATGCCCAATGTACTACGTTGTTTTATCTGAGACATCAACCGTTTACCGGCCAATCTTTTCTTGCGGGTGTCGCGACCAAAGAAGAAATACAGAAGCAGACCAAGAAAAGGAATGAATATGAACACCATAATCCACGCGAGTGTCTTTACGGCATCACGATTTCTCAGAATTATCCTGATTATAATGAATATCACTACAATCCAATATGCCAGATAAAGAACACCCATTATGGTTGCATCACTCCAGTTCATTTTCCATACGACTTTTTGCGAAGATAAACATAAAGAACTAAAAAAGAGACAAAAAGCTGTGTTTTTTGTCTCTTTTTTGTATTTTTAGAAAGGTCTTCCGCCACCAGGAGGCATCATTCCTGCAGGAGGAGTCATACCTGCCGGAGGCATGCCGTATTCACGAGCGCCCTGTCCCTTCTTACTGTTGCCACCGGTATTATTGAACTTATATGACAAGTTCAGCATGCAGTAGCTGTATATCGCATTGCTCTCTGAATCCCTGCGGTAGAGAGCCTCAACAACACGGCTTATGTTGCTCTGCTGTTGCAGAATATCAAATAACTGAAGCGAAACAGTCAGAGCATTCTTTGAAAGAAAACTTGCAGACAACTGGGCATTCCATAGAAGCTCATCAGTATTAGCATTAGGATCGCTGTAACCACGGCGGCTACTCATTGACAGGTTCGTCGAAATCTTTATGTTATACCAAGGCAAGGTATAGTTCACGCTTGGTCCATAAGAGAAGTTGAATACATTCATTCTGTCCTCGGGCTGTGCTGTAGACTTCGAGTGTGAGTAACGGAAGAAACCGTTCAGCGAGATATCCCAATTCTCGGCACGATAGTTTGCCGCAAGACGCTCGCTCACTCCCACAGTCTTTGCAATACTCTTCACACTACCCTGCACACCCTGCATACTGATGTATGATACATTGTTTGAATAGTTCACATCAGTGAAAGTACTGTAGGTAAATTTTGTATTTGCAGGAATTGCCGAATTGAAGACAAAACCACCAAAAATATTCCAATTACCATTGATATTCTCGGGTTGCGTTGTTGTAGCACCGGTAGCCTCATCATATGTTGCCTTTCGTGTAATCGCGTTTATTGTATTCGAATAGCGCGCAAACACATTGATTCCTCGCTGGGCATCAGCATTATATGTATTGAAGTTCGCATCAATATTGTTCGAGAACGAAGGTTTCAATCCAGGGTTACCCTTTGTAATATTCAACGGATTCGAGTCATCGGTAATGTCAAGCAAATCAGTCATTGAAGGTTGCGATGTAGAACCACGGTAACGGATTTTCAATGTAGTCTGCTTCGACCACTTATAATTAAAACGGACATTAGGCGATATATAGTTGAGAACCCTACGTGTAAAAAGAGTGTCCACACCCTGGTACTTATAATCAAGCACGGTCTCCTGTGGTAACCAAGTAGCACCAGCATTAAGGTTTATCTTCTCTGTCACATATCTGAACATGATTCCGGCCTCGTGTCTCTGTGTACGATATGTCGAGAAACGGCTCAAATCATTGTCGAGGTACGTTTCAATATTCTCCGGCAACATCGGACGAGTGAAATCGGGGCTTACCTCAAGAATATAATCAACCAGATCATCGAACTTATATGTTGAGCGGTCGCTATTATTATAGCTCTGGTTGTAACTATAGTTGATTTGCAAGAACAAGTTCTTCAACAACGGCTCGGTATAGCTGAGGTTGAGACTGTAACTCCAGTTGTTTCCTGGAGTGGTTGAATAACGTTGCTGCTTTGTTGCCATGCCTGCCACTTGATAATAATTCACCTTGTTCAAAGAGAAACTCTCGTTCTCGCTGTATGCGTAAGAGTAGTTGCCCCTGAATGTAATGTTGCGACCAGGCTTGCCAAGTCTGCGGTTAACCTGCAATCTTGCGTTCAATGACAAGTTCTCGCCCATCGACAGCGACTCGTTGGCATTATTGTTCACAGCAACACTGTCCAAATTGCCATAGACATCGCCATAGCTATTCTTGCTGTATTCACTGTCATAGTCGAACGGATTCTCGTTGAATGTGGCCGAAAGACTCTCACTCCACGATTCCGAGTTTGAGTAACTCACTGATGGAGTGAATATGATATTGGTCATTGTATCGGGTTTCCACTCCAGACGGAAGTTCGCATTCAGCCTTGTATTGCCATTCAAACCGCTGCTACGGCTGTTCGAGAACTGGTTTCGACCAACCTGTGGCATGAAGGTCTCAGTAGAACTCCAGTTCTTCACATCGTTCTTCACACGGTTTCCGCGCACATTTCCGCCAAACTCAATCTTGTCATTCTCATAAGCAAAGTTGAATCCTGCGAGTTTTGGCGATGAGATGCCATTGCCACCGAAACCGCCAAAGCCACGACCACGACCATCGGAGAAGCCCTGGTCACCAACATTGTTTGCCGACAACACAAGGGTGTACTGAGCATCGTCGTTATAATAACTTGTCGTATTACGCAAACGGTACAACAGGTTCTCGGCACTGAAATCGGCACCGCCACCTGCATCGGTATTTGAGAAGAAACCATCAGAAACCCCCTTTTTCATCTGCAAATCGAGCACGGTCTCCTCCTCTCCATCATCAATACCAGTCATACGGGTAAAGTCACTTTTCTTGTCATAGAACTTTACCTTGTCAACAGCATCGACTGAGATATTCTTCAACGCGATATCCTTGTCTGTTCCAAAGAAATCCTTACCCTTCATGAGGATGCGGTTCACAGTCTTGCCGTTTATCTTGATTGTTCCATCCTCGGCAATGTCCACACCCGGATATTTCTTTATGAGTTCTTCAAGCATTGAACCCTCGGCAACACGGAATGCCGCAGTATTGAACACAAGTGTATCCTCGGAAGCAGTAACAGGCGGTACCTCCTCGCTGATGACGACATCGTCGAGCATCTTGCCATACTGCAACATCTCGACTCTACCAAGTTCACAAACCTTGCCTTTCTCAATAGTCACATCCTTCTCAACAGTCGTGCAACCGACATATGATATGCGTACAAAGTATTTACCGGCCTGTGCCTTCAGATTGACCTTGCCGTCAAGGTCACTTGCGGCACCAGTCTTGAAGACAGAATCGGGCATAGAAAACATCTGAACCGTTGCTGCAACCAAAGGCTCGCCTGTCTCCTTAAGATAAATTTCACCAGACAATGTTCCCTCTTTCTTCTGCGCGAAAACTATAGTAGAAAAAAGCAACAATAAAAACAACAGACTTTTTCTCATATATTCTTATCAATTTTATTCTTCAATCTTTTATAAGACTGCTTTTTCTATAAAAAGTTTAAATAAAGTGCAAAATTAGAAAAAATAAATACGACTTGAAACACCTTTTTCATGTTGCTGTACTATATTTGCGTCCATGGAAGAGAAAGAAGAAAAGAGCAGCATTGCAAGAACTTTTGAGCAGATTACAGGAAGAATACCACCAAAAGGATTCGGCGAACCTTTCATCACGGCATTCTCGGCATTGTATAAAGGAGACAGGGATGAAATAACAGTGGCCGCATACACCTGTTCGCTGTTCCTTTCGGCAATTCTCACAGGATTCCCCACTGCCAAGCTTCATACTTTCGTACACAATGTGCAAGAAAACCACAGGCATTTCTCGTTCAACTGCAAGATGTATGACACTATTCTTGCACATATGAAGGCAGAGCATCTCACCAGCACACCCTTGCTCAATTGCGACTCAAGCCCCATCACACGCAAATGCAGAAAGGAAGAAATATTCGAAGCTTTGGATTTTTACACCAACCGATAAAATTTAACAGCATTTTCCTTCCTTTTCGCTCCAAAATTCACTATATTCGCAATTGCAACAGATATAAATTTGCGAAATAACACCAACAACATGGTAAACTATACCGAGAACTATTCTATGCTGAGCGATCAGGAACTTATTGAAAGACTGACCGCAAAACCAACAGACGAGAAGATTCACAACTATTTTCACACAAAGATATGCAGGCGTATCTTGAGATACATTTCAGAAAACATCTACAACCACAGCAATGACTATGAGCTATGGGGCGAATTCTACGAATTCATCTCAAAGAACGACTGGGAGGTAGTGCGAAAATGGGAGAACAAGAATGGCGCTTCCCTTTACACATATCTTACATACTGTGCGACAAACCACTTTGTCAAAGAGCGCCTTAAAGAAAAGAAGTTGAAAGAGCAATTTATTCCAACACCGCCTGAGGAAATACACGAAAGATTTGCCAACATCAGTAACGAGGAAAACGACGAGATTCCATCACAGCTGATATGGAAGGCTTTCAACACGCTCAACGTACGCGACCAAAAGATTCTGCAGCTACTAGTAATTGACGGTTGCACCATCATGGAGGCAGCACCCCAGATCTGGGAACATATCAAAAGCAAAGGAACTCTTGAAAAAACCGAAACAAAGCGAGTGCAATGCACTATTGCAATGGCAAAACAGCGCGCGCAACTGGCCTTGTACAACAAACTAAAAAATACAGAAACAGGATTTTATTGAATGAAATGGGGCTGACTCAAAAGCCCCGTTTAAGAACAAATAAACCCTGTCGGAATATGCTCTGACAGGGTTTATTCTCTTTGCAAAATGACTTTTGGGTCACCCTCATTTCATTTGTGATTGACTATAAGCTAATCACTTTTTATATATTCATCTTATAAACATTAGTCTCCTTCTGCTCAAACTCGCACGAACGATACAAAGCATTGGCAGCAATACGCGATGGACGCGAAGTGAGCATCAATGTTCCATACCCCAAGCCTTTGGCATATTCAATTGCATGTTCAACCATTGAGCGACCAAATGAAAGGCCACGCATGGTAGTATCTACCACTACATCCTCAATCCACATCTTACGACCTGTAGGAGCAATATATTCTCCCAATGTAAGCATTGCCACAATTTCACCTTTATACCTTGCAAGGAAAAGATGAGAGGCCCTGTTCCATACCAATTCCTGCAATAGTTCCTGCGTAATTGAAGCACCCGACGAAGATAGTTGTGACAGCAGACGGTTAATCGGCTCCACATAACAAGGACAAGGATCATTGACCTCAAAAATTTCCAACGATTCCATTGTATCAGAGTTTCACTTTACACTTTACACCTTTCGACTCGTTCTGCATACGGTCAAGAACTGTAACCACAAAGGTATATTTACCTTTCATATCCCTTGGCAATGTATAGTAAGGTTTTGATGTTATCTTCACGATATTCTTTGGGTTATCCAAGTTCACCTTTTCTCCCTTTTCAAAACAATATACAACATAACGATGAGGGGCATTCATCACCTCCTTATCGGCCTTCTTGTTCAGCACCCACACAAGTACATTCTTGTCACCATCCTCAATCATCTTGACACCTTTAACCTTCAACGGAGCCTTATTGTCAATAAAATCATAAACAGGCATCAGTGCCGGATAACGATAAATACCGTTTGCCAAAAAATCGCGATAGCCGTTCACATTATTGGCAGCAGAGGACGCATCCCAGAAGCAAGATCCCTGCACATTGCCTTGCGCACGCTGCAGCTCATATTTCTCAACCTGCTGGTTGCCTGTCGGGCTACCGGTGTCCTGGGCCTTTACAGTGCGCTGAACATCCTGTCCAATATACAAAGGACGATTTGAGGCATATTTTGCCCACCATTTTACCAACTCCTCATAATCAGCAGCCGCGTGACCTACTTCCCAATAAACCTGTGGTATGCAATAGTCAACCCAACCCTGCTCTATCCAGTAGAGGACATCGGCATTAAGGTCGTCATAACACTGCAGACCATTCGTCTTGCTACCAAACTCCCAGCTGCTCTCATTGCGGTATATACCGAATGGAGAGACGCCGAACTTCACCCATGGCTTTACCTCGCGTACGGTTTTGTGAAGCTGGTAAATAAGATGATTTACGTTCTCTCTTCTCCATTTATCCTTGTCTGTAGCCTTGCTCTTCTTGAACCAGGCCTCATCGTCAAACTCCTTGCCTGCAGCAGGATATGGATAGAAATAGTCATCAATGTGAAGACCGTCAACATCATAACGGTACAGAATATCGCGTACAATGCCGCAGATGTGGTCGCGGTTGCTCTGCAAAGCTGGGTTGAAGAACAGCATGCCGTCATATCCAATAAAATCACCGGGACGCCTTGCACTTGGGTGATTTGCAGCCACGCTCTTTGTAGTCTTTGTACGGGCGCGGTAAGGGTTTATCCACGCATGAAGTTCCATATTGCGTTTGTGGCACTCCTCGACCATGAATGCCAACGGATCCCAACCCGGTGATTTTCCCTGCACACCGGTGAGAAAACGGCTCCAAGGCTCGTAACGTGACTCATACAAGGCATCGCCCTCTACACGTACCTGAAAAATGACAGCATTCACATTCACCTTCTGGAGATTGTCGAGCATATCGACAAGATATTTCTTCATTTCAACCTCACTCATACCTGTGAATTGGCCGTTCACAGCCTGAATCCATGCTCCGCGGAACTCACGCTTTGGGTAGTCCGTTACCTTTGCCTGCGCTACAAATGAAAGCAACGAAAGTATAATCACAAGAAAAGAAAATCGGTTCAATCGCATATATGTATAATCAATTTGTATTCAGCTGCAAAGATAACCATTTTTTATCGTATATAAGAACATTTAACAGCGGCATTGGCTCTATTTTTGTACAAACGGGAACAATGTGCCCATTTTTTTTGTAAATTCGCAAAAATAAACTCCAACAGAGATGGACGGCAGTAAAAGCATAACAATAAAGGGCGCACGCGTCAATAACCTGAAGAATGTAGATGTTGAGATTCCGCGTGGCAAGTTCGTTGTCATAACAGGCCTGTCAGGCTCGGGCAAGTCATCGCTTGCCTTTGACACGCTGTATGCCGAGGGACAGCGCCGTTATGTAGAGTCGCTCTCATCATACGCACGCCAGTTCCTTGGGCAGATGAACAAGCCCGAGTGCGACTTCATCAAGGGCATTCCGCCGGCCATAGCCATTGAGCAGAAGGTCAACAATCGCAATCCACGCTCAACGGTGGGCACATCGACCGAGATTTACGAATACCTGAAACTCCTGTATGCACGCATTGGCAAGACCTATTCCCCAATAAGCGGCAAGCTTGTCAAGAAGGACACCCCCGAAGACCTTGTGACATGCATGCAGAGCCGCCCCGAAGGAACCCGCTTTCTGCTGCTTGCACCAATACCAAAGCGCAAGGGACGCACCCTTGAGCAGCAGCTGCAGATATACCTGCAGCAAGGATTCACACGCATAGTGCTTGGCAAGGAGATCACACACATCGAGGAATACACTCCCAAGAAAGGTGACAACCCGGCACTGCTTATCGACCGTTTGACGGTGAACAACAGCAACGAGGCAACAAGTCGCCTGCTCGACTCGGCCGAGACCGCGTTCTACGAAGGCAACGGCACATGCCTGCTGCAGTTCATGGACGAGGAGAAACCACACAGCTTCAGCATACGCTTCGAGGCCGACGGCATGGAGTTCGAGGAACCTACGGAACAGATGTTCTCGTTCAACTCGCCCATTGGAGCCTGCCCCGACTGCGAGGGTTTCGGACGCATTGTGGGCATAGACGAGGACCTTGTCATCCCCAACAAGACATTGAGCGTGTATGACGGTGCCGTGTTCTGCTGGCGTGGAGACAAGATGGGCGAGTGGAAGACCGAGTTCTGCCGCCGCGCGCCACAGGACGATTTCCCAATCTTTGAACCATACTACAACCTTACACAGGAACAGAAGGATTACCTTTGGCACAAAGGTCCATGGATTGAGGAGTATGGCGAAGGCATCTGCATCGACAACTTCTTCAACATGGTCAAGGCCAACCAGTACAAGATACAGTACCGCGTAATGCTCGCACGCTACCGTGGCAAGCCCATCTGCCCCACCTGCCGTGGCACAAGGCTGAAGAAAGAGGCAAGCTATGTAAAGGTAGGCGGTACAAGCATCACCGAGCTCATTGAGATGCCTGTTGCAAGACTGAAGGAGTTCTTTGACAACCTTGTACTCGACGAGCACGACGCAACCGTTGCCAAACGAATACTCACCGAGATACGCAGCCGCGTGGAGTGCCTGTTGGATGTAGGCCTTGGCTATCTCACGCTCAACCGCTTGAGTAACACCCTCTCGGGTGGTGAGAGCCAGCGCATAAACCTTGTGACATCACTTGGCAGCGCATTGGTGGGTTCATTGTATATCCTTGACGAGCCGAGCATCGGACTCCACAGCCGCGACACCGACCGCCTCATCAGCGTTCTCTACCGCCTGCGCGACCTTGGTAACACCGTGGTTGTGGTGGAGCATGACGAGGAGATCATACGAGCAGCCGACTATATCATAGATGTAGGTCCCAAGGCCGGTTCATACGGTGGCAACATCGTCTACCGTGGCGACCTTGCCGACATTGCACCGGGCAGCAACAGCTACACGGTAAAATACCTGCTTGGAGAGGAGACCATCGACATCCCCAAGCACCGTCGCACATCAAACAACAGCATTATTATAAAAGGAGCAAGGGAGAACAACCTCAAAGGCATTGATGTAAAGATACCACTTAACACATTCACCGTGGTGAGCGGTGTCAGCGGTTCGGGCAAATCGACCCTTGTACGCAACATACTCTACCGCTCGCTAATGCGCCATTTCGGGAACACCTGCGACGCACCGGGGCAATGCGAATCGGTAGGCGGAGCATTGAGGCAGCTGAGCGGTGTCGAGTTCATCGACCAGAAT
>JAFOCD010000043.1 GCA_017381475.1 Bacteroidaceae bacterium | reverse complement strand
TGTGGTTGCTCCATTTATTGATTATTGCGTGGTGCAGTCAAATGTGAAGGCCCGTGCTAAACGTGTAACCAAAAAGAACTAATAGATTATGGCAGCAAAGAAATATGTATGCAAGGTGTGTGGATACACACACGAAGGCAAAGAGGCACCATCGGTGTGTCCTCTCTGTAAAGCCGGTGCTTCGGAGTTCGAGGCTGTGAAGACAGCAAAGAAGAAAGGTTTCAATACAAACAGTGACCTTTATGCTATCATCTATTCGGCGGTTGTAGTTGTTATTGTTGCGTTCCTTTTGGCCGGTGTTTCTTCGTCATTGAAGGAGACACAGGATGCCAATGTAGCGCTTGACAAGAAAAAACAGATTCTTTCGTCACTCAACATTAAGGATGTTGCCGATGCTGAAGCTGAATACAACAAGTATATTAAGAACGACCTTATTGTCAATACCGCAGGCGACCCTGTTGCAGAAGAGGGTGGTTTTGCTGTAGAGAATGATGATATTAACGAGAATAACCTTCCACTTTATGTTGCCGAGGTTAACGGAGAGACAAAGTATATCATCCCAATGACCGGTAATGGTTTGTGGGGTGCTATTTGGGGTTACATCGCTCTTAACGATGACTGCAATACAATCTATGGCGTTTACTTCTCACACGCAAGTGAGACACCGGGTCTTGGTGCCGAAATCGCAGGTGAAAAGTTCCAGGGTCGTTTCAGTGGTAAGGATAAGGATGGTAATGAAATTGTTAAGAAGGTCTTTGATGAAGGTGCTGTAAAGCTTACTGTAAAGAAGGGCAAGGCCGCAGCAGGTAACGAGGAGTTTCACATAGACGCAGTTTCAGGTGCTACACTGACTTGCAACGGATTGGACGACATGCTCAAGAGAAAACTTGCACCTTATTATAACTATTTGGATAAGGTAAAGGCTGATGAAAAGGCAGAAGAGGTTGTTGAAGTGATTGAAGTAGCAGAAGGCGAAAATGCAACTGCTGCTGACTCAGAGACAAATGCTGCTGACGACCAGAATAGTCAGGCTGGAGAAACTACTGAGCAGAAATAATAAAAAGAGGAGATTAAATTATGGGACTATTTTCAAAGAAAAATAAAGAGGCGCTCAACACTCCTCTTTTCAAGGAAAACCCTGTAACCGTTCAGGTGCTTGGTATCTGTTCAGCATTGGCTGTGACAAGCAAACTTGAGCCTGCAATCGTGATGGGTCTTTCTGTGACAGTTATTGTGGCAATGGCCAATGTGATTATCTCGCTTATCCGCAATACAATTCCAATGCGTATCCGTATCATCGTTCAGTTGGTGGTTGTCGCAGCATTGGTAACATTGGTTAGTGAGGTGCTCAAGGCATTTGCTTATGATGTAAGCGTTCAGCTTTCGGTTTACATCGGACTTATCATTACCAACTGTATCCTTATGGGTCGACTCGAGGCGTTTGCTATGCAGAACAAGCCTTGGCCATCGTTCCTCGATGGAATCGGCAACGGTGTTGGTTATGCAATGATTCTGGTGATTGTGGCATTCTTCCGTGAATTGTTCGGTACTGGTGCTCTTCTTGGCTTCCAGATCGTTCCCGAGAGTATGTACGACGCCGGTTATATGAATAACGGTCTTATGCTCATGACACCTGCGGCGTTCATTCTTATCGCTTGCATCGTGTGGTATCAGAGAGCAAAGGACAAGAACTTGCAAGAATAATATTAGATACAGTAA
Source organism: Bacteroidaceae bacterium (assembly GCA_017381475.1). Lineage (GTDB taxonomy): Bacteria > Bacteroidota > Bacteroidia > Bacteroidales > Bacteroidaceae > HGM04593. Next base: position 4,971 of record JAFOCD010000043.1, on the reverse strand, counting down.
AGAATAATAATTATGGAACATTTCTTTAGTTTACTTGTCCGTTCGGTATTCGTGGACAATATGGTTTTTGCCTTCTTCTTGGGTATGTGTTCGTTCTTGGCTGTATCTAAGAGCGTGAAGACTGCCGTTGGACTTGGTGTGGCCGTTATCTTCGTTCAGGTAATCACCCTCCCTGTCAACTATCTGTTGCAGACCAAGGTGCTTGCCGAGGATGGTATATTCGGTGTTGATCTCACATTCCTGGCGCTTATCCTCTTTATTGCGGTTATCGCAGGTATCGTGCAGTTGGTTGAGATGATTGTAGAGCGTTTTGCTCCTGCACTCTACAGCCAGTTGGGTATCTTCCTTCCTCTTATTGCCGTTAACTGTGCAATTATGGGTGGCTCGCTCTTTATGCAGCAGCGTATTGGTCTCCCCGCTGACAATTCTCAGGCTATTACCTGTTTCTCCGATTCGCTCGCATTTGCAATCGGTTCAGGTTTGGGTTGGATGATCGCAATTGTTCTTTTTGCGGCTATACGCGAGAAAATAGAGTACAGCAATGTACCAAAGCCTCTTCGTGGTCTTGGCATCGCCTTCATCACTGTAGGTCTCATGGCTATGGCGTTCATGTGCTTCTCAGGTATTAAAATGTAATAAAGTAAGGATATGGATACACAATTGATAATTTCAAGTATAGTAGTCTTCCTTGTAATCATCCTTTTGTTGGTGGTTATCCTTTTGGTGGCAAAACGCTTCTTGTTGCCAGGCGGAAATATCAAGGTAAAGATTAACGGTGAGAAAGAGGTTGATGTTGCTGCCGGTGGTGCTTTGCTCGGTACACTTGCCGAGAATGGCATTTTCCTTCCTTCGGCCTGTGGTGGTAAGGGCTCTTGCGGCCAGTGCAAACTCCAGGTGACAGAGGGTGGTGGCGAGATTCTGCCATCAGAGACCAGTCACTTCACACGTAAGGAGCAGCAGGCTCATTGGCGTCTTGGCTGTCAGGTGAAGTGTAAGAACGATATGGAAATCAAAGTGCCCGAGTCTGTTATGGGTGTCAAGGAGTGGGAGTGCGAGGTTATTTCTAACAAGAATGTCGCAACTTTCATCAAGGAGTTTATCGTTGCATTGCCTCCTGGTGAGCACATGGACTTCGTGCCTGGTTCTTATGCACAGATCAAGATTCCAACATATGACATGACATATGACAAGGATATCGACAAGTCACTTATCGGTGATGAGTATCTTCCAGCATGGGAGAAGTTCGGTTTGCTCGGCCTCAAGTGTAAGAACACAGAGGAGACAATCCGTGCTTACTCAATGGCCAACTATCCAGCCGAGGGTGACCGCATCATGCTTACAGTGCGTATTGCGACACCTCCATTCAAGGCCGACCGCTCAGGCTTCATGGATGTACCATGTGGTATAGCATCATCATATATCTTTACATTGAAGCCAGGTGACAAGGTAATCATGAGTGGCCCTTATGGCGACTTCCACCCAATCTTCGATTCAAAGAAGGAGATGATGTGGGTAGGTGGTGGTGCCGGTATGGCTCCATTGCGTGCACAGATCATGCACATGACAAAGACCTTGAAGACAACCGACCGTGTGATGACATACTTCTACGGTGCGCGTGCTCTCAACGAGGTGTTCTACCTCGAGGACTTCCTGCAGCTTGAGAAGGAGTTCCCTAACTTCACCTTCCACTTGGCTCTTGACCGTCCTGATCCAGCAGCTGATGCAGCAGGTGTCAAGTATACAGCAGGTTTCGTACACCAGGTTATCTATGAGACATATCTTAAGGATCATGATGCTCCAGAGGATATCGAGTACTACATGTGTGGTCCCGGCCCAATGTCAAAGGCTGTTGTCAACATGCTTACCGACCTTGGTGTTGAGGAGAAGTCTATCATGTATGATAACTTCGGAGGCTAATATGTAAAAGGCTAAAAAGTTAACTTCTGCGTTATGCTTGCCTTCGAAATCCTCATTTACTTCAAGTAAACTGCGGTTTCTCAGGCATCGCAAGCCTTGAATTTAATCTTTTTATCCATTTACATAACTACAAAAGGCGACCAAGCGGTCGCCTTTTGTAGTTTCTTTCGTTTTATTTCAGCATTATGCCATTGAATATCCTTCCCGATTTTATTCCAAGCCGGCGTGCCGAAAAGAACTCCTCGTGGTGTGTGAATGTGCATATCCCGGCAGTGTGGATTTGGCTCTTCTCAATGCCGCTCTGTTGCAGGATGTAGCTGTTTGTCTCCCACAGATCAATGTGCCATTTCTCTCCACCGTCAGCAGCGGAGTATAGCTTCGCGATTTTATGCATGGGGAAACCGGCTGCTTTGAACACTTCATATACCTCGTCGCCCACTTCGAATGCTTCGATTGAAATACCGGGTGCAATTATGGCTTTTATGTCACTCGTCTGGCATCCGTAATTCTGCTCCATGACTTTTATTGTCCTCTCTATTATGAGCGCAACGGTGCCACGCCAACCGGCATGTATTGCTGCTATGACATCTTGCTTTGTATCATGCAACAACACGGGAATGCAGTCGGCTGTGGAGACGCCAATGCAAGTGCCGTGCAGTGCGGTGACTACCGCATCCACGCCATTTAGCGCCTCTTTTTGTTCCTCCTTGTCCAGTCTCAGGAATCCATCGTCTATTATTTCGACTTTGTCGCTGTGTGTCTGGTAGGGCAGGATAAGTCTATTGTCGGCAATGCCAAGCTGTCTGCAAAGCTCTTCCCGGCAGGCAGCAACATGTTCCGGGGTGTCACCGCAGTATGGGGTGATGTTGAACCCTCCATAACAGCCATCGCCCCCTCCACGGTATGTGGAGAAGGCGGTGGCTGCTGTAATATTGTATTCAAGTAGTTTTGCCATTATCTTCCGGGGCGGAAATTTACAAAAATTGTATACTCAATACCCTGCGGGTCATCACTCTCCTCGGCAGGATTCCATCCCGGCATCATGTCTGCAACTCTCAAAGCCTCGGCATCCATGTGCTCGTTTCCACTGCTTTTTGTTATTCTTGGACTGTGAGGCGTTCCATCCCAGTCGATGGTCATGGTTACCTCAACTCTACCCGTCAGACGCTCGCTCTTGCACTCCGCGGGATATCGCTGGTGTTTCCTGATGAATTCCCTTATTGCGACATTGCCGCCCGGGTAGTATGGGTAACTGACAGCCTTGGCCTTTTTAACATCCTTGCAACTCTTTATTTTGTAGCTTTTTTTTGATGCAGCTTTCAGCTCGTCTATTGAAGCGCTTTTCGCAATCTCGCTTGTCGGTTTATTCGGCATCGAAATGCTTGCCTTCGCCTCACTTGTTGTCTTTGCCTTGCTCTCTATCACATCGTTTTCCCGGGTCTGTTTTAGCTTCTGAGGTGTAGCTTTCTTTGTCTCAGTTTTCTTTGAACCAACTTTTTTTGCAGCAGATGCATCATTTATTTTTAAATCCACCTTCTTTGTTGCTTTCCTTGTCTGGATGGAGTCGGATGGCATGCCCGTAATGTCCACCCCTGCTGTGGCGCAGTTGATAGAAAACAGAGCAAGACTTGCAAGTAACAGCAGCTTCTTCATGATTGACGGCGTTTAGATAGTCTGCAATGCCTGCTCGATGTCGGCAATTATATCCTCTGCATCCTCGATACCTACCGACAAACGAATCAAATCGGGGTCAATGCCGGCTTCGATAAGCTGCTCGTTACTCAACTGGCGGTGAGTGTGGCTCGCAGGGTTAAGGACGCATGAGCGTGCATCGGCAACATGTGTCACAATTGCGATAAACTTCAGGCTGTCCATGAAGCGTATCGCATCCTCCTTGTCGCCCTCAACGGCAAACGCCATAACGCCGCAACCTCCGTTTGGCAGGTACTTCTGTGCAAGGGCGTAGTACTTGCTGCTTGGCAGGCCGCAATAGTTTACCCATTTTACCTTCGGATGCTGCTCGAGGTACTCGGCAACCTTCTGTGCGTTCTCGCAGTGGCGTGGCATGCGCAGATGCAGTGTCTCAAGTCCCAGGTTCAGCAGGAAAGCATTCTCGGGAGCCATCATTGCACCCAGGTCACGCATCACCTGTGATACCATCTTTGTTATGTAGGCAGCGCGGCCAAAGTTCTTTGTGTATATAAGGCCGTGGTAGCTATCATCCGGCTCGGTGAGGCATGTGAACTTGTCGTGCTGAGCCTCCCAGTCGAAATTACCGCTGTCAATCACGCAACCGCCAACGGCAACAGCGTGACCGTCCATGTATTTTGTTGTAGAGTGTGTCACAATGTCGGCACCCCACTCAATGGGTCGGCAGTTCACCGGTGTGGCAAATGTGTTGTCAATGATGAGGGGCACGCCGTTGCGATGAGCAATGTCGGCGAACTTCTCGATGTCGAGTACATTCACGCTTGGGTTTGAAATTGTCTCACCGAAGAGTGCTTTTGTGTTTGGCTGGAACGCCTTCTCAATCTCCTCGACAGGAGCATCAGCGTCAACGAATGTAACCTCAATACCCATTTTCTTCAATGTTACTGCAAACAGGTTGTATGTGCCACCGTATATGGTTGTTGCCGATACAAAATGGTCGCCCGCCTGGCAAATGTTGAGTATCGCGTAGAAGTTCGCAGCCTGGCCCGATGATGTCATCACGGCACCCACGCCTCCTTCGAGTGCGTTGATTTTTGCACCAACGGCATCAACAGTGGGGTTCTGCAGTCGGCTATAGAAATAACCGCTGTCCTCAAGGTCGAACAGGCGTGCCATCTGCTCGCTTGTCTCATATTTGAATGTAGTACTTTGGTATATTGGCAACACACGCGCCTCGCCCTTCTTTGGCTGCCAGCCGCCCTGCACACAGAGCGTGCCTGTATTAAGCTTCTTTGTCATGGTATTTTATCTGTTAATTTATTCAACTTGTGTCGCGAAGATAGTAATAATCTCTGTAAACAAGTATATGTGACACCGTTTTTCTTTTCTTGTACTTTAACGCAC
>JAFOCD010000042.1 GCA_017381475.1 Bacteroidaceae bacterium | reverse complement strand
GTGGCATGCAACAATATCACGGCAATAGAGGAGGCTACACAGGAACAGTGCGCTGAGATTGCATCGGTGCGCTGGTTCATAGATGTGGGCGATGACGATTTCCTCTTCGACAACAACATGGAATTCATTAAAGCAATGCGCCAAAAGCGTATCCCCTACCAGTTGCGCGTGCGCGACGGTGCCCATGTGTGGCAATATTGGCAGCAGGCACTTTACATTGCACTGCCGTTCGTTTCCCAGGGCTTTGGTGATTAAATCCCCTGTTTCTTGAAAAAAGCTCTTGGCATCATGTTGTATTCCCTGTGGAATGCACGGCGGAACGAATGCGCGTTCTTGTAGCCTGCGGCAGCTGCAAGCCTGCATATAGGCTCTTTGGGATTCTCGTGCTTCGTCCTTATGATATATGCAAGCCTCAACTTGTTCAGCAGGGTGGGGAATGATGTTCCCAACACCTCATTTACAAACCTTGAGGCATAACTGCGGTTTGTGGCAAGGTCATTGGCAAACTCCTCAATGTCGTAGTCCTGTTTCAGGAAGAAAGGCGATGCCTCACTCAACAGTGCGGCATATCTCTCCGATATTTTCTTTTTCCACTCTTGCATAAATTCCACTCTTTAGGAATGTAATGCAAAAATGGTGAAATCGGCAAACTTGCTTTTTCACTCAAATGGAACTCTTTTTCACACAAACGACAAAATAGTATCGGGAGTGTTGTATGTAATCAGAATTTCCTGTATTCACTCGGTGTTACACCGAACTCTCCTTTGAATGTGCGGCTGAAATAACTTGGTGAGTCAAATCCACACACTGCCTGTATCTCGCCCATGCTCATCTCTGTATTTTTCAACAGGAATTTTGCCCTGGTAAGTCTTTTCAGCCTTATGTAGTTTGTTGTGTTCACTCCTGTTATGCCGCTTATTCTTCGGTTAAGTGTCGTTATGCTCATTGCCATGCAGTCTGCAAGCATACCGGCATTCAAGGTGCACTCCGTTATGTTGTCATGTATGAAAGCATCTATTTTCTCTATAAATACTTTCTCGTGGTTTTTAAGGCCTTGTGTCAACTCGTTCTGTGCCTGCTGGTCGGCCTTTCTAATCTCTTCCCGGTATGCCTTTTCCAGTATTTCTCTTTGTTCAAGCAGTTTGCGGACTCTCAGCAGCAACTCGTCGGGAATGAACGGCTTGCCAAGATAAACCTCAGCACCGGCATCGATGCCGGCAAGGCGGTCGTTATTGCTTGTGCGTGCCGATACAATGATGATAGGCAGATGGTTTCGCTCTTCATCCTCTCTGATAACTCTTGTAAGTTCCAGTCCATCCATTTCGGGCATCATCACATCTGTGATCAGCAGTCGCGGCATGCTCTGTTTGATAAGCTCATGCGCCTCCTTGCCGTTTGCTGCCCATCTGAAGCAATAGCCTTGGTTTTTCAGCATCTGCGTAATCATAAAAGCGACATCTTTGTCATCCTCGGCAACAAGGATATACTCCTCTCCGCAGCTCTCGCATAGCATCTCCTCTGCTTCCTCTTTTGTGGAAACCGGCAGTTGTGCCAGTTCCGTCAGTTCAAGACTCTCTATTTGTCCGGCATTGTATTCCGTCATTTGTGCTACAAGGTCAACCAGTTCCTTGCCCTTGCGTGTTATTGCATCGAACTCCTGCTGTGCAACATCATCATTCTTTGGAATATGTCTTTTCAGTTCTTCCGTCATGCCCACAATCACAGTCAGCGGAGTCTTTAATCTATGGGTGGTGTTGCGGTAGAACAGGCGTCGCTCCTCGTCGCTCTTTTTCAGTGCAATGTTGGCACGTTTGCGGCTTCGTCCGGCAATTATGAGTGCTGCAAAGGTGATTGTTGCAAGCACTGTCAGAATAATGGCACTCCACATTATTGTTTCGCGCAACGATTTTTCCTGCAGGGCATCCTGTTGCACCCTCTCTATCTCATCATTCTTTTTCTTTACCTCATAGTTTATTCTCAGGTTGTGAAGGTGGTTCTTGTTCTCCTCGTAACCGATGCTGTCTTGGTAAAGATGTGCCAGTCGGGTGTATTCAAGAGCTTCCTTGTATCTGCTTCTCTCTTCGAGAACCCGGCTGTGCAGTGAGTATATCTGCGGCAACCGTCCTTTGGCATTTATCCTCTCTGCCGCTTCCATTGCTTCACCGGTGTAGTATGCTGCCGAGTCAATTTCTCCCGTCTCAATATACAATCTTGCCAGCGAGGTACAGCTGTTGAGCCAATGCCACACATCGTCGGTGCTTTTGCCAATAGAGTAACTCTTCATATAATAATCCTTTGCGCTGCCATATTGGCCTTCAATCTCATCTACATTGCCAAGATTCTGGTAACATAGGCTTATACCTATCATATTATTATGCGCAATATTCTTTTCAAGCGACAGGTTGTAGTATATGCGTGCCGAGTCAAGCTCGCCCTCCATCTCCTTTATTGCTCCTATATTGGCAAGGTTTATGGCTTCGCCGGTGAGGCTGCCAAGCTCTCTCTCGCCCTTCAGGGCGCGTCGGAACATCTGTTCGGCAACTTCGTTGTTTTCAAGCGACAGCATTACATTGCCAAGCCCGTTCAGTGTGCGTACCACATTCTTCCGTGCCGTGAATGTGGTGTCACCTGCCATCATATCACACAAGCCCAATGCTGCATAGTGGCAGTTGCTTGCCTCTTCAAGGTCGCCCAGTCGCCTATAGTTCGTACCCTGGTTATTGTATGCGATAACCAACTGCAGTGTATCCCCCAATGCTCTTGCGTCGTTGATACACACGGCATGCGTCTCTATTGCCGACTCGAAATCCGAGGCGTTCCTCTTTACACTGCCATATTTCTGTCTCAGCACAAGCGAGGAATGTCTCTCATTCCTTGAATCGTAGTGCTCAATCCATTTTTCAAGTTCCCCTGCATCATGTATGCTGTCGGCCAGTTCAATAGCCCTCTTGTCGGGGGCACTTGCAAGTTCCTGCTCCTTCTCCTTGCTGCAACATGCAAGAAATATTGTCGCCAGAACCACCGCCATTGATAAAATACCGTTTTTCATAAAATTTCACTGTTTTCTGCAAAAATAGACAAAAAACGGAACCTTGTACAATTTAAGGCATATTGGTATGCCTTTTTTTACGAATTGTGCCTTTTGTGTGGTGGTAATGTCCTTTCTGTTAAAAAGAATGTCTTTTCCGTGAAAAAACAACTGCTTTTGCCGTGGTAACTTTGTATGTTTCAAAAAATGTGTAAACAAAAGATAAAAACGCTATACAGTTATGAGAAAATCGTTATCGTTGAAGAGAACCCTGTCGGCAATGGTATTGCTGCTCTTCTCAATCACTTGTGCCAAGGCGCAGGAAACAGTCTTTACTTTTGAGGCTGCCAACCCCGGCGATTTCGCCGCCGCTCATGCCGCGACCGATTTCACCACCTATACCGAGACGACACTGAAAGTAAGCGGTCCGCTCAATGGTGCCGACATCGATGCTATCAGAACATTAGTCACTGCATCCACCTTTACCTCTCTTGACCTTTCTGGGGCGCAGATTACCGGTGAGGGCAGTTACACCTACAGCGGTAGTAGCAAGTATCAGATGAAGGCTGACAGAATTGCGCGTTACATGTTCTGGGGTTTGAGCTCGCTGAAAAGTGTTGTTATGCCAAAGGGCGTGACTCACATTGAAACTTCGGCATTCTCGGGGTGTAATACTCTTGCAAGTGTAACTCTTAACGAAACCCTGACCGATATTGGCCAAGAGGCCTTTAGTAATTGCGATATTGCATCTATTACCATTCCTGCGGCAGTTGATTCAATCGGCAAACAGGCATTCATATATTGCCATAACATTGCGCCTCTCTTTGCCGAAGGTTCACAGATCAAGTACATAGGACAAGAGGCTTTCTATAGTTGCCTAAAGCTCACTTCGATCAACTTGCCCAATAGTATAACATCAATGGGTTCAAGCGTTTTTGGAGCTTGTAGGTCATTGGAAATAGCCAATATTCCCACCTCTTTGACTGCCATCCCAGCTTCACTTTTCCAAAGTTGTGAAAAACTAAGTTCTATTGAGATTCCGGCAGGTGTGAAGGAGATAGGTAATTCTGCATTTGGCAGTTGCAGTGCTCTTGAAGCCATCATCATCCCCGAGGGTGTTAAAAGCATTCCTAGCAGTTGCTTTAGTGACTGTCAGGCTCTTTCACGCATAACATTGCCATCAACTCTTGAGACAATAGAAAACTTGGCATTCTCAAATTGTAAGTCATTGACAGGTATAACCCTGCCTGCGAGCCTAAAGACAATCAATAACTATGCATTCAACAACTGCAAAGGGCTGCAAAGCATTGAAATCCCAAACAGTGTCACAAGCCTTGGCAGTAATATATTCTCTGGTTGCTCTTCACTTAAGGTAGTGTCACTTTCTTCTGCCATCACTGAGTTGCCAGGTTCGATATTCAACAACTGTTCTTCGCTTGAAACAATAGTTCTTCCTGCAGGAATCACAACCATAGGCAACAATGCCTTTGAGGGATGTAGTTCGCTCACCGGCATTTCCATGCCTTTGGGTTTGGAATCGATAGGCCAATCGGTGTTCTACGGCTGTTCATCACTTACCTCAATAGTCCTACCTTCCGCAATTAAGAGCATCCCCTATGGTCTGTTCTATAATTGTACTAACCTTGCATCTATTGAAATGGCCGATGACATAACATCTATTGGTCAGAATGCTTTCTATGGCTGTAAGTCAATTACACGACTGGATTTCTCAGGTGCGCTTGAAAGTACAGGAAACTATGCGTTTGCCTATTGCACATCGCTCCGCGAGGTACTTCTGTCGCCCAATCTCACATCATTGGGCACCTCGGCATTCCAGAATTGTACATCATTGGAGGAAATTTCTCTGCCAGGTAGTCTCAAGGTAATTCCAAGTAGCCTGTTCAGCAATTGCAGCAGCCTCAAGACAGTAAACGCGGCGGCAGATTTGACATCTATCGGAAGCAGTGCATTCCACAACTGCGCTGTTCTCGAAGGCTTCAACATTCCGGCTACAGTTACATCTCTTGGTAGTTCGGCGTTCTACGGCTGTGCAAGAATCACCCGTATCGATTTCCCCACTACCTTAACTGCAATTCCAGACAATGTATGCCAGAACTGTACATCGTTGACCCAGGTAACAATACCTGCAACAGTAACGCAGATAGGCAGTAATGCTTTTAACGGATGTACCTCATTGGCAAACATTCTGCTTCCCGATGGCCTCACAACCATCAAATACAACGCATTCCGCAGCACGGCCATCAGTGACATAACTCTTCCTGCAAGCGTGACAAGCATTGGAGCTGCAGTTTTTGCCAACTGCGATAACCTTGTCACATTTACAGTAAACGAGGGTTGTACATCAATCACCGGTTCTCCATCGGCCTGGGACGGATGCGACAATCTTACGGCACTCTATCTCCCGTCAACAATAACAAAACTTTTCTACTACACATTCCAGAACATACCGAACATAAAGGAGGTACATGTAAAGATGGCTGCACCGATTAACCCAAGCGACGGTAACTACAACTTTGGTAAAAGTGGCTGCAAACTTTATGTTCCAGTGGGTTCTGCCGATGCCTACAAGGCGCACCAGTATTGGAAGAACAACTGGGCCGAAATTGTAGAGGAGGAGTACGGGCTTGCATCACTCCCCGATGCCGAGTTTGAAATCCTCAAACAGCTTCCCAGCCTCACTGGCGGTGAGAACTGGAGAAACAAATGGGTGTTCGCCGAGAATAAGGCCGACTGCGAGCTGCCTCATGGAGTTACTGTAAGCAATGGGCACATTGTCAGCATTATGCTCGGCAGCAACAACCTGCAAGGTGAACTGCCTTATGTGGTATTCTCTTTGCCATATTTGAACACACTCGACATATCAAACAACAGCCTTATCGGCGAACTCGCAGCCTATGGCAAGGACCAGCGCCCTGTTGCAACAGTATGCGACTCATTGCGTACACTCAACATTTCGGGCAACCAATTCACAGGTGACCTCGCTTGTGTAATGGCGTATGCTCCTAACCTCACAAGCCTCAATGCAAGCTACAACAAGATACGCGACATCAGCGAGCCGCTCCCTATTGGCAAGCTCGAGTACAAAGGACAGGATTTGAGCGATATATACAGTGTCAACTATTCCGAACTTTATACATTGCAGTGTGAACCTAAAGATGTACCGACTATATTTACCTATAGTAACAAGTCCAACAGCACCGCGAATTCAAACATTGACGAATACAATACATACTTCTATGTCAATATCTCCGACAATCCGGGTAACGAGAATGCGTGGTATATGCAGCTTCTCAAGCGTATAAGCGGAAGTTCTGGTGTCAGCTACTATAGTACCTCATCTTGGTGCAATGGTCTCTATAATGCTCCAAGTGGCCAGACTCTCTACGCCGGAGTAGGTAGTTCCGGAGATTGGAACGATACACACAGGTTCAACATTGTACTTGACTACACTATGGGCGATACAAACTTCGATACCCAGGTGAATATCTCCGATATGCAGCGCATAATCAACTATGCAATGGATTCCAACTATTACAACAAGTACTCGCCATATAACTTCTATGCAGCGAACCTTGTCAACAATGACAAGGTAATCAATGTGCAGGATGCTGTGGTAAACATCAATATGCTGCTCGAAAGTGGCATCAAACCCAGTTTGGCAAAACGCCGCAATGCAAATGCCGTGGAGATTGAAGAGGAGTGCGAGGCTTTGCTCTATGTAAAGGACGGCAAGCTCATACTCAGCACAACACGCCCAGTTGCGGCACTCGACATTGCACTCTCAAGCAATGACATCAAGTGGAGCAATGAGCTATCGGCATTCTCAAAGGCCACACAGGGCAACCGCACCATCATCTACTCATTCTTTGGCGATGAATTGGCCGAGGGTGAGACTGTGCTCGGTGATTTCAACGGTACAATAACCGATGCAATGACAGTTGACATTGACGGTAATGAAATCACCCTATTTGCAAACGGCGGCTATACCTCGATTGACGAACTGAAAGGTGAACCAACGGTCGACGCAAGTCAAAGCGGAAAGGTGAAAGGTGAGATCTATGACCTTCAGGGCCGCAAGTTGGACGAGGTTACCAAGCCCGGTATCTACATCATCGACGGCAAGAAGGTAAGACTCTGACACAGGTGCAACATCATTTGTAACAAAATAAACTAAAGATATGAAAATCAACAGACTGTTAAATCTTGTAGTTACTATGCTGCTATTGGCAGTAACAGCTACGGCACAGGATGTAAACAAGCTCTATCTGAGCGAAATGACCGGTATGAAGAACCGCTCGCTCGATATGCCTGTTTACTTGGAAAACACAAGCTCAAGAATTGTGGCATTCCAGTTCGATGTGAAGACCCCCGAAGGAGTCACTTTGAAGACATCGGGAAACAAGGCCGATGAGACACGCGCTATCGACCATAAGGTGAATGTGCGCCAACTCTCCGATGGCACATACCGTGTAATGATGCTCTCGTCCACAAACAAGACGGTAAGAGCAAACAGGGGTTCTGTGGCATCTATTGTAGCATCAATTAGCGATAGTGCCCCATTAGAGGAGAACGGTGTCTATCCCATTATCCTTTCAAATGTTGTAATCAGCGACTCGCTTGGCAACAATGTCATGACATCCTTTGAGAACGGAGCACTGCGAATTGGTGCAAACCCCGATTTCATTGTCAAGGATGTGGCACTTGCAGGTAACGGCACCGTTAACCCCAAGGACTCAATTACCGTTTCCTGGACAGTACAGAACCAGGGTGCAGCCGATGCGTTGGGCGGTTTCCGCGAGCAGGTATATCTTGTTTCAAGCGAGACAGGTGAAAATGTCAGTCTTGGAACAGTATATCACAATAATGAGCGCATAGCAAGCGGAGCAACTGCAAGCTTTGAGCACAAGTTCCTTGTGCCACGCATTGTGGGACTTGACGGTGAATTTGAAGTCAAGGTAGTGCTTTCTCCAAACAACGACTCGGGCGAACGCAAGGAATACCAGGCAAACAACACAACCTTGAGTAGTGGCAACTATACAATGAAAAAGGTACTTTACCTTACCAACTATGCCAAAATCACAGAGACCGACAAGGCTTCGCGTTACACCTATTATATAGAACGAAGCGGAAGCCGTGTTGAGCCAATGACATTCCCTCTAAGTCTTACAGGTGGCGATTCCCGTCTTTCTATCAGTGTAAACGAGGCTACCATTGCAAAGGGAAGTTCAAGCGCATATATTCACCTCAACATTGCCGGTAATACGACGCTTGAGGGTGATGTCGATTTTGCTATTGCTCTGCCAGCAGCCAATGGCTATCAGGCCGTTGAGAGCCGTGGCAGGCTCATCGATAACGAGTTGCCTGCCATTGAGCTTACACCTTCAAAATCCCTGTTGGAAGAGGGTGAACTGTTCACCATTACCCTTACAATTACAAGAGCTGTCAGCGAGGATTTGAAGGTAAAGCTTACCTGCCAGAAACCGGCACTCTTCAAGTTGCCTTCATCGGTTACAATACCTGCCGGCGAAAAAAGTGTTACCATTGATGCTGTTGCTATTGACGATGATGTTGTAAGCGAATTCAATTCTGTCGATTTCACAGCGTCTGCCGAGAAGCATATCAGCGGCAAGTGCTGCATTGTTGTGGAGGACAACGATATGCCACAACTGACAATGAGATTGACACCGACAATCATAAGTGAGGCCGCAGGCCCGTCGGCAATTGTAGGCGTCATCACACGCGACAAGACAAACTCCGATATAACAATCCGTTTGAGCGACAACTCAATAAACGGCGACATTTACTATTCAACAAAACGTATAACCTTGAAACGAGGCCAGTCAAGGGCAGAGTTCAGCATCGGTATTGTCGATAACCAATTGAAAGAGGGCGACCGTGATGTGGAGTTCGAAGCTGCCATTTACATAAGCAGTTGTAACTGTCTTGCCGGGCAGACAAGTGGCGGTTATCTGTGCGACACAATACATGTTGTCGATAATGATGGCCCTGCGTTGAGCATAACATCAAAGAACGGCAATATATTGGAAGGTTCGGAAAACAATGTCTTCACAATATCACGCAACGATTCACCGGTTAACGACCTTGCCGTTCAGGTGTCATCAACGGGCGACGGGCTTACATATCCACAGACCGTAACCATTCCTGCCGGCAAGAGTTCGGTGGATATAAATGTGGCATTGGCACGTAACGACGTTGCCGACGATTCAAGAATCATTACATTCAAGGTTTCGTCACGTCAGCAGTCCGATAATGAAACTTATGCCAGTGGAACATGCTGGGTGATGTCAACCGACCAGACACTGCCCGATGCAATGATTACTTCATTGAATATTGTTACAAACAATGTCTATGCCGGTGATAAAGTTGTTGTGGAGACTGAAATTTATAATGGCGGTTATGCGACACTGCCATTCACAACACCGCTTTACTACAGCCATGGAAATAAGACCGAGAGGGTGTTCATGCGCAAGTCGGTTGAGCCGGGCGAGACATTCGTTCAGCGCGACAGTATAAGTAGCATGGACATTGCAGGCAACTATTATCTGCAGGTTCATTGCGACAGGGAGAATATGATAAAGGAGATAAACGATGCCAACAACCAGTCGGAGCGTTGCACTCTTGTGCTTAACCCGCTCTTCAAGGCAACTGCGAATGTTGATAAGGATAGATATCTGAACAGTGATACTGTTTACATTACAGGTCATGTCGAAGGTCTTTATTCAAGAAATGCCGATGTTGAGGTGTATGTGAAATCCAACTCTACACGCAATACAATAATGGCAAGAACCGACGAGAACGGTGACTATGAGGCCAAATGGGTTCCGGTAGGTAACCAGGCCGGCAGGTTCATTGTAGGCGCATGTACTGTAGGTGAGAACCTCAGTACGGAGATGGATGCGTTCGATGTATATGGCATGCGCCGTTACGACAGCGGTTTTATGCTCAATGAACTTGAAACAGGTGAAACGGTAAGCAACTATCTGCACCTGCTGAACCACGGTTCGCTGCCGCTTACAGGCCTCTCGGTAACAGCCGAGTATAACGGTAAGAGTGCAAAGATTGATTTTGAGGGCATAACAAGCCTGCAGCCCGGCGAGAATGGCAGAATTACTTATACAATAGAGGGTCTCACACCAAGTGAGGGCAAGGACTGGGAGAAGATAAACATAAGGATAGAGAGTGCCGAGGGTGCTGTGTTCGAACAGACGGCATATTATTATGTGCGTTCATCCAAGCCGGTGCTCAAAGCCAGCGTAAACGAGATAAACACTACGATAATCAAGGGCGAAACCCGTGACTATGAGATTCATATCACAAACCAGGGACGCGGAGAAACCGGCACCATTACTGTTGACCTTGGCAATGTAGGCTGGCTAAAGACTGCAACACCTACAAAGATGCCTTCAATGGCACAGGGTGACAGTGCGGTGGTTGTGTTGCAGATGACTCCAATGGCACAGGACGAACTGAACTCGGTTTACAAAGGAAACTTCGTGATTTCGTGCGAGAACGGCAGCAGTGTGAATATACGCTACTTCCTTGAAGTGGTTTCTGAAAGCACCGGTACACTTGTCATAGACGTGCAGGACGAATTTACATTGAACACAGCAGAGGCGCCACATGTTGAGGGCGCGACTGTTAATGTGCTGCACCCTGTAACGCAGAAGCTGTTGCGCCAATATGTTACAGGTGCCGACGGACTGGCAACATTTGACATGTTGCCCGAAGGACGATACATTGTGAAGGTCACTCATCCAAAGCACTCTTCAAGGACAATGGATGTGATTGTTGACCCCGAGCGTACGACAAAGTATGCGGCATTCATCGAGTACAGTGCTATAACCGTTGAGATGAAGTACGAACCCACGGAGATTGAGGATGAGTATAACATCGTAACAACCGTGAAGTACGAGACTAATGTGCCCAAGCCCGTTGTTGTACTGGATATACCCGACAAGATAATTCTTGACTCGATACAGACTCCGTATGTGTTCTATGCAACAATGACCAATGTGGGTCTTGTGACAGCATCACAGGCACGCTTCTCAATTCCTGAGGAGGTGAACGGCTACTATTTCTCTCCATTGATAGAGGGACCATGGGACATTTTGCCTCACCAGACAATAACAATTCCGGTGGAGATTACGAAGATGGTCGAGGGTGAGCCTTCACGCGTAAGAGGTAGCCGCGCTGCACAGCCGCGACGTGGTGCAGCTTGTGGTATTGAGGCTTTGGGCCAATTCTTTGACCATTGTGCGGGAGTAAGCGCCGAACAATTTGTTAAGGACAGAATGCAGATTGGCACTTCTTGTATCCAGATAGGAGATGTGCTTGCGGGAATTATTCCGACAACTTCACCAGATCCGGGACCTCCGGGCGGCGGTGGCAAAGAGATTATTGGCAGTGGCAGTGGTGGAGCCAGTGGTGGCGGTGGTACTCCCGTTGTCCACTGTGATCCATATTTGCAGAATTGTGGAGATGATATTATAGATGGTGCTGCGACATCTGGTGGCAAGATGGGTGCTTGGGACGCCGGTTGGAATTTCCTTGATTGTGGTTCCGATCCACCAATTGATTTGCCGGAAATTCCTAAAAAACCTAAGAAAGTACAGATAAACCAACGCTTCAAGGCTGCTGAAAGAGTGATTGCAAATAGCGAGGCGGAGCAGGCAGCAAATATATATGAAATTTATAAATGGGAGATGGATTCTATCTCTCAGTGTATGAGAACTGCATATATCTTTGCCGTAGCAGCCGATAAGCGTAAGCATCTTATTGAAGCGACTCCGTTGTTCTTCTGTAACGACTTTTTCAATGAGGATGCCCCTTTGAATGAGGAAATCAGTGCCGACTTACCTTCTGTATATCCATCTTGGCAGCGTGTATGGTTGAATAATATACAGATTCCGCAGTCTTCAAGTTACCATCTGCACTTGAAGTATCACGAAATTTTTGGAGATTGGGGATTCCATTTCCTTACAGAAGAGGAGATTGAGACATTTATCGTACACTACGAGAAGTGGGTTGCAGAGGGAAGGACATCGGTAACTGCAGCTGATTTCCCTGCAATGAGCAATTACGATGCTGTTGTCATTGCAAAAGAGAGACTCTTGGAACGCATAAACAACACATTGAGAGTGTTGAATGGCGAGGAAGTCGATGGTGACTACTACATCCATGAGGATTACATTGAAGCATGCGACAATTATATGCTTGAAGCAAGAAAAGCGGCTCAGAGAATGGGTTATGAGGATGAGTGGAACTTGTATGACGAGGAAACGGAAAAGTTTATAGGTTATCTCACCAAAGACCGCTCATCTACCTGTGCCACTGTGACATTGCAGATTGAACAGAAGATGACCATGACCCGTCAGGCAGTACGCGGTACGCTCACCGTCTATAATGCCAGCGAGAGCGAGGCCATGAAGAATGTGACACTGAATCTTGTCGTTACCGACCCGTACGGAAACATCGCCGATTCTCACATTATGGAGATTCACACCGAGGAGAAAACAGGCTTTACGGGTGAGGATGACTTTGAGAGCGGTTGGGAACTTGCTCCCAAAGAAACCGGTGTTGCAAAAATCCTCTTCATCCCGACAAAGTATGCGGCTCCTACAGAACCGTTGCAGTACACATTCTCGGGTAGCATTTCGTTCATTGACCCCTTCACCGGTCTTGAAATGACACGCGAACTTGAGGCTGAGCGTCTGACAGTGAATCCAAGCCCGAACCTCGAACTGGTTTACTTCATGCAGCGTGACATATTCGGTGACGATGCTCTGACCGATGAGGTTGAGCCAATCGTTCCTTCACAGTTCTCGCTCCTTATAAACAACAAGGGGTATGGCGATGCGACAAAGGTGAAGATGCTTACACAGCAGCCTAAGATTATAGAGAACGAAAAGGGCTTGCTCGTTGACATACAGATCGAGAGCTCGCAACTCAACGGCGGTGACAAGGTGCTTGCCATGGGCGAGAGCGTAGCGACTGACTTCGGAACAATTCCTGCGATGTCACAGGTGTATGCGCAGTGGTGGATGACAAGTTCGTTGACAGGTCACTTTGTGGAATATGATGTGAAGGCTACTCATGTTACATCGTATGACAATCCCGACTTGTCATTGCTCGACAGTGTACATATTCACGAACTCATTCACCAGATTGAGATTCCGTTGGCACTGAACAAACCAAAGTTGCTTGGATTCCTTGTGAACGACGAAGAGGATTATGAAGACCGCCCGGACATCATATATATGACTGATGGCGAGACCTATCCTGTATATGGAGCAACAGGTACCGCTGTTGAAGGTGCTGAGGCCAACACTTGGGAGTTGACCATACACCCCGAAAAGAGCGGTTGGTGCTATGGTAACATGCCCGACCCGACAGCCGGCAAACAGCAGATAAAGAGGATTGTGAGAAAGAGTGACGGCGTGGAGATTCCGCTTTCAAACTTCTGGCAGACGGACAGGACCCTGATTGACAAGCTTGAGCCGGTGTATGAGAACCTGCTGCATTTTGCCGATACCATGTCTATTGCGGGTGACAGTTATACACTCTACTTCTCTAAGAAACCCGAAAAAATTCTGCAGGTGCTTTCATTCTCAGGTGTTCCCAATAAGAATGATATTACAAAAGAGGCTGTAGATACCGTTACAGTAGGGTTCAATTTACCTATTGACCCGGCAACATTTACAACCGATGATATTCAGTTGTTGTTCCAGGGAGAGTCAGTGGATGTGTCAAAGGTGAAGATTATAAGAACCGACGATAAGGTATTCAAACTATATGTGGGTGAACTGACAACGCTTGACGGTTACTATTCATTGACAGTAAATACCAATAACATCATAGATACTACGGGTGAACCGGGCGTTAACGGAAAGATGACCGGTTGGATTCAGGTGAGTGACGGCAAGGCGAACTTTACTATGGAGTGCTTGCCCGAGGGCGCAGGTGTGCTTACACCGGGAACTTCTAAACAGGAGTATGAAGGCGATGTTGCGGTATCGGCTGTTGCCAATGAGGGTTACAGGTTCCTATACTGGAAGAGCGGTGACGAGATTATAAGCGAGGATGCCGAGACCGTTGTCTCTATGTTCGGTCCAAAGACTGTGACAGCTGTGTTCCAACCAATACAATACAATGTGAACATCATCTACAGCAGGGCACGCGGCTCTGTTGAGGGCGCAGGAAGCGGAATGTTCAGCTACAACCAAGAGATAAAGCTGAAGGCTACAGCAGCAAGCGGTTACTTCTTCGTAGGCTGGCGTCACGAGGGAGAGATAATTGAAACAGATGCGGAACTTGAATTCACTGTAAAGGGTGAGGATGAGTACGAGGCTGTATTCGAGCCAATCGAGGTGGTAGTAGTATTCCTGGACGAGAATTCGGCTGACAATACATCGATGTTTGCCGATACAAACGGAAAGCATTACAAGATTACGATGAACCGCAAGCTGAGTGCTTGGCAGTGGAATCCGTTCTGTGTGCCGTTCGATGTATCGGAACAGCAGATAAACAAGACTTGGGGATATGCTACAATGATAGTGCAGCTTACGAAGGTCGAGGACGACAAGATGTATTTCACATCGGCATACAACATTAAGGCGGGCGTTCCATATCTTGTAAAGCCCGAAAGGACTGTTGAAACTCCATACTTCACTTATGACAACAATATTGTGGTGGAGAACGAACCGATAGTGACCGACTATGATGGCATACAGTTTGCCGGCAACTACACTCCGCATGAGTGGAATCCTGCCGATGAGTACTATTATGGTGTGAAGAGCAACAATATAATCAAGGCAAAGGAGAGTACTGCAGCATTGAAGGGTATGCGTGGTTACTTCGTTATTCCACAGGGCCGCAAGGCAATGATTTATATTGGAGACAACTTCACCGGTATCAGCGAGACTGTTGAGGAGAAGGGTAACGGCAATGCCGGAATCTATAACCTGCAGGGTGTTTATCTTGGAAATGACGCAAGTTCTCTTGCACCCGGTATTTATATTGTTAACGGACAAAAATGTATAGTAAAATGAAGATAAAAAAGGATTATGTAGCACCGCAGGCCAATGCCTGCAATGTAGAATGTGAATCTTCGATATTGGTGATTTCGGGTTCAAACGAGGTGGGAACCGCACCCGGAGTTGAGGATGAAGATCCCAATGCCGCTCGTGGCTCACGAGGCCAATGGGGCAACATCTGGAAAGGTTAAAAGCAGTAATGGAGGGTGACGATGTCACCCTCCATTACTGCTTTTAACTTTACACGGCAACACCAAAAAGTTCCTCCTCTCCACCGGGGTGGAGCAGCTAAGCAAAAAGCTCCTCCACTCGCCGGCGAGGGGAGGTGTCGGCTTGCCGACGGAGGGGAGTGGGTAATAAACGTAAACAAGTTTAATTCCCCCTCGGCTTTCAGCCACTCCCCCCTTGTTACATCAAGGTGGGAGAGCTTTAGCAGGTGGTCGAAGACCGGAGGGGAGCAGCTGTTTGTTAGCATAATATTTGCAGATTGAGAAAATAACTGTACATTTGCAGTATAACGTTGTAAACGGTATTTTGAATTTATTTTTTTATCATGAAAACATTTTGCTTTAGGCTGTTTGCATTATTGCTGTTCTCTTTTGCATCCAGCGGTGCTTATGCACATGATTACAAGTTGGTCAGGACCTACGATGCTAATGGAAACGTAGTAAAAACAGCAACGTATGATTCTTATGTCTATGTCAATTTGTTGGATTATGAGTTCCTTGGAAATAGAAGCTTTACGGCTATGTATGGCGTTTATAATGTGCAAGGAGACTCGTTTGTGGCTACTTCGTCGATGACATATAAATATTACGCAACAAATAATGGTTGGTATATCTTTGTATGTACGATAGGCTATCATTCGGAATATCTTTATGTCAAGACCGATATGTCGAGAGTGCGTTCTACCTATATGGCTGGTGGTAATGGTAAATATAACGAATATGTGAAATGCACCCTTCCGAAAAAGGATATAATGGGGCCGACTTATGGTGGCGGAGGTGGTGTTCCCAATTCGAATACCATGATGAATAATGTGCATGGTGCAAAGGATTGGCACAATTGTTCGTCATGCGGAGGAAGTGGAAAATGCAAGGAATGTTATGGAACCGGCCGTTATGAGTATGGCGAGAATGGAAAATGTGGCGTCTGCCGTGGAAGAGGAAAATGTGTAGGCTGCGAAGGAAAAGGCGGATACTACATATAATGCATTGATTGTGATTGATATTTTAAATAAAAGTTGTTGAATAGAAGAGATGGCAAAACAGCACATAACAATAGATGAGGTCAAGCAGGACCTCCGATATCTGCGTCTGCTGGCACGCGATTTCCCGACCGTGTCAAGCGTGACAACCGAAATAATCAACCTTGAGGCAATTCTGCATCTGCCCAAGCCGACAGAGCATTTCCTTGCCGATGTACATGGTGAGCACGAGGCTTTCCAGCATATCCTGCGCAATGCATCGGGTAATATAAAACGAAAGGTTAACGACCTTTTCGGCGATACAATCACCGCCGAGGAGAAGAAGGACCTGTGTACGCTTATTTATTATCCCGAGGAGAAACTGAAGCTCGTGAAGCAGTCGGATATTGACCTTGACGAGTACTATGAGCGTTCATTGAACCGCTTGATAGTGGTGTGTCGCAATGTTTCATCTAAATACACCCGTTCAAAGGTGCGCAAGAGCCTCCCCGAGGAGTATGTATATATCATTGAGGAGCTTCTGCACGAGAGCGACGATTACCAGAACAAACAGGCCTACCTCAAGGTGATTGTTGATACAATTATCGGAACAGGGCGTGCAGGTCATTTCATAACAGCTCTCTGCTATCTTATACAAAGACTCATTGTAGACCGCCTGCATATCCTTGGCGATATATTTGACCGTGGTCCCGGTGCGCATCACATTATGGATGCATTGTGCGATTATCACCACCTGGATATTACATGGGGTAACCACGATGTGTTGTGGATGGGTGCTGCTGCAGGTAACACATGCTGTATCGCAAGCGTGTTGCGCCTCTCTTTGCGTGATGCCAACACAACAACCCTTGAGGAGGGTTACGCAATCAATATGGTTCCGCTTGCAACATTCGCAATGGAGCAGTATGCCGATGATCCATGTACAATATATCAGCCTCGTGTGGATGAGGAGCGTACCAACTTCAACGAGAAGGATGTGCGTCTCATTGCACAGATGCACAAGGCTATCTCTGTAATAGAGTTCAAACTCTCGGGACAGATTGCAATGAAGCACCCCGAGTGGAACATGATGGACCGTTGTCTCATGGAGTTCATTGACAAGGAGCGCGGCATCATCACCATTGATGGCAAGGAGTATGAGCTTGGCGACAAGTTGTGGCCTACACTTGACCCAGCAAATCCTTATGCCCTCACTCCCGAGGAGCAGGATGTGATAGACCGTCTGCGTCACTCGTTCATGCGCAGCGAGCGTTTGCAGAACCATGTGAACTGCTTGCTCATGCGTGGCGGTATGTTCGTGATATATAACTCTAACCTGATGTTCCACGCTGCCGTGCCCATCAACGAGGACGGTACAATGCGCGAGGTTGTCTTTGACGGCGTGCCGGTAAAGGGCAAGGAACTGATGAAGAAGGTTGAGCGCATGGCGCGTACTGCATTCGACAGCGATGTCGATGAGGCTACTCGCGAGAAGTATGCCGACTTCTTCTGGTACCTGTGGTGCGGTCCCGAGTCGCCTCTCTTCGGCAAGGCAAAGATGGCAACCTTTGAGCGTTATCTGCTTGATGACAAGGAGGTGCAGAAAGAACCAAAGGGTTGGTACTACATACTGCGCGACAATGCCGAGGTGTGTGACTACATTCTTGATGAATTCGGTGTGCAGGGCAATCACCGCCACATCATAAATGGTCACGTGCCTGTGCGCGTGTTCAAGGGCGAGACACCTATCAAGGCCGATGGTCGCCTCATGGTCATTGACGGCGGTTTCTCAAAGATTTATCACAACCGTACAGGTATTGCCGGCTATACACTCGTTTACCACAGCCGTGGCTTTGAACTGGTGCAGCTCACTCCGTTTACATCGACCGAGGAGGCTATCCTAAACGGAACCGACATTGCCGGTACGATAAACATTGTGGAGATTGTGGGTGAGCGCGAGAAGGTTCGCGATACAGACATAGGCCGTGGAATCATGGTGAAGATTGCCGACCTTGAGCGTCTGCTCTATGCCTACCGCAAGGGTGTGATCAAGGAGAGACCGCAATAAAACGGAAAGGTGAAAGCTGCGGGTGAGCGAGTGTGTGGAAGTTTACTTACACACAAAGCGAGCGGAAGCAGGTTCAATCGCACGAAGTGTGGTTAAAACGGAAAGGTTAAAGCTCGTGCAAGCGAGTGAGTGAAAGCATTGTAATTGTCCCTCTTTTTTAGGGGGACGAGAAATTACACGAGTAATTTCGGAGGGGGTATTCAAACCACGTAATAGCAATTAAAATTATTTTTTTGTCAATATAAACAAAAACAGAATATGAAAGCAATAGTAAGTGTTATAATGGGCAGTACATCGGACCTGCCTGTAATGAAGAAAGCAACAGATTTCCTTAACGAGATGAAGGTGCCTTTCGAGGTAAATGCCCTTTCGGCTCACCGCACCCCCGAGGCTGTAGAAGCCTTTTCAAAGGGTGCAAAGGAGCGTGGCGTGAAGATTATAATTGCAGCAGCCGGCATGGCGGCTCATCTCCCGGGTGTAATTGCCGCAAGTACAACTCTTCCCGTGATTGGTGTGCCCATCAACAGCACACTTGACGGCATGGATGCGCTGCTTGCAATCGTGCAGATGCCTCCGGGCATTCCCGTTGCAACTGTAGGTATCAACGCATCGCTCAACGCTGCAATCCTTGCGGTTGAAATGCTGTCGCTTGCCGATGCTGAGCTTGCCGAGCGTCTTGCCGCTTACAAGAGTGGCCTCTGCAAGAAGATTGAGAAGGCTAACGAAGAGCTCAAGGAACTCAAATATGAATACAAGACAAACTGATATTTTCAACTACAAGCGCCGTGCAACGGTTGAGGTGGCTGTCGGCAATGTGCTCATTGGCAGCGCGCATCCCGTGCGTGTGCAGTCAATGACAAACACCAGCACAATGGATACCGACGGCAGTGTGGAGCAGACACTGCGCATTGTTGAGCGTGGCGGAGAGCTTGTGCGCCTGACTACACAGGGTAACCGCGAGGCAGTGAATCTTGGCAATATAAAGCAACAACTGCTTGCGCGTGGTTGCCAGGTGCCACTTGTGGCCGATGTGCATTTCAATGCATCGGTGGCCGATACTGCAGCACGTTATGCCGACAAGGTTCGTGTAAATCCCGGTAACTACGTGGATACGGCGCGCACATTCAAGCATATCGATTACACCGATGCCGAGTATGCCGAGGAACTCAAACGCTTGCGTGAGCGTTTTGTGGCGTTCCTTGATATATGCAAGGCTGAGGGCAAGGCTGTGCGTGTGGGCGTGAACCATGGTTCGCTCAGCGACCGAATCATGAGCCGCTATGGTGATACCCCATCGGGAGTAGTAGAATCCTGCATGGAGTTCCTTCGCATCTGTCGCGACGAGAACTTCGACAATGTGGTGGTTTCTATCAAGACCAGCAACACTGCTATGATGGTTACAACCGTGCGTCGTCTTGTGCGCGTCATGGCCCAGGAGGGTATATCTTATCCCTTGCATCTTGGTGTTACCGAGGCCGGTGATGCCGAGGATGGCCGCATAAAGAGCGCTGTGGGCATTGGTGCATTGCTTGCCGATGGAATAGGTGATACCTTGCGTGTATCACTTGCCGAAGCTCCCGAGAACGAAATCCCTGTAGCGAAGGAACTTGCCGATTATGTCGCTTGCCGTGCCGGTCATGAACCCATAGAGGCTGTTGTCGCTCCATCGTTCAACTATGAAGAGCCTGTGCGCCGTGCAACAAAAGAGTGGGGCATTATTGGTGGAAAGAATGTACCCGTTGTGTTTGGCGGCGAGGTTGAGGATGTTGACATAGCAGCCGATTTCATAGCAGCCGATGTGGCTGTATGCCAGCCATGTGAGGCTGCAAATGGCTCTTTTGTGGCACTTGAGTATAAAGACCTTACAACAGAGAATATTGCAAAACTGAAGTCGCTTGAGAACATTGCGATAGTTGTTTCAACAACCCACGAGAATCCTGTTGGTGAACTGCGTGCCTTGGTGCACAAGTTGACTATTGAGGGTGTAGATGCTCCTGTAATCATACGCCGGGCATACGATGAGCCATCGGTTGAAACGCTCCGCATAAAGGCTGCTGCCGATTTGGGCGTGCTTCTCATTGATGGGCTTGTCGATGGTCTGTGGCTCGAGAATCCCTCAAGCAGTGCCGAGGAACTGAATGCCATCATGTTCGGTATACTGCAGGCTACCCGTGCCCGCATAAGCAAGACCGAGTATATTGCCTGCCCGGGTTGTGGACGCACAATGTATGACCTGCAGGGTACTCTTGCACGCATAAAGGCTGCTACTGCGCACCTCAAGGGACTCAAGATTGGCGTTATGGGCTGCATTGTGAACGGCCCCGGCGAAATGGCCGATGCCGATTATGGCTACGTTGGTGCTGCACGCGGAAAAGTGTCGCTCTACCGCCGCAAGGAGTGTGTGGAGAAGAACATCCCCGAGGAAGAGGCTATTGAACGCTTGTTGCAACTGATAGACAGTGATAGAAAATGACGAAAATGAATTTCGTATAATTGAGATATGAATTGAGGGCAATTATTGAAGATTGTCCTCAATTTTTTTGTTTTGTAAAACAAAACACTCTTCCCGATTGTTATATATCCATACTCCGGTGGTTTTGCCGGTGGTAACAATCAAATGGAAAATATTGTAGATACAGCAAAATTCAGGAGAGAACTGCTTGAGATACAGTCGGAGCTGCAACGCTTTGCCTATAAACTCACAGCAGACAAGGAAGAGGCTAACGACCTTCTTCAGGAGACATCGTTAAAGGCGTTGGGCAACATGGACAAGTATACCCCGGGAACTAATTTCAAGGGTTGGGTATACACGATAATGCGTAATATATTCATAAACAACTATCGCAAGGAGACGCGTGACCAGATTTTTGTCGATACCACCGACAACTATTTCCACATAAACAGTTCGCAGGAATGTGACAGTTACATCACGGACAACGGTTACGACACCAAGGAGATATATCGTGTTGTGCATAGTCTTCCGCGCGATTACCGCATTCCTTTTCTCATGCATATTTCCGGCTTCAAGTACCGCGAGATTGCCGACCGCCTTGGTCTGCCTCTCGGCACGGTCAAGAGCCGGATATTTTTTACCCGTCAGCAACTGCAGGGGCTGTTGAAGGACTATAAATGAGTCCATTGTTCCGGTGATGTATTCTGCCGTCGCATAATTGCCGGCCGGGTGGCGTGTTGTTGCCGTTTTACTGCCGTTATCTGCCAAAAAATGAGTATCTTTGCACTATATTCAATAATATTGGCAGATAAAATAATATGGTTTCAGTAGACGGTTTGGCTGTTGAGTTTGGTGGGACGACGCTTTTCAGCGATGTCTCGTTTGTGATAAATGAGAAGGATCGCATTGCTCTCATGGGCAAGAACGGTGCCGGAAAGAGTACTTTATTGAAGATTCTGGCAGGCGTGCGCACTGCATCCCGTGGCACGGTGTCGGCACCCAAGGATACAGTCATCGCCTATCTGCCACAGCACCTGATGACCGAGGACGGACGCACCGTCTTCGAGGAGGCATCACAGGCATTTGCTCATCTCTATGAGATGGAGGCCGAGCTTGACCGCATGAACAACGAACTTGCCACACGCACCGATTACGAGAGCGACGATTACATGGCTCTCATAGAGGAGGTGGCTACAAAAAGCGAAAAGTTCTATGCCATAGACATGACTCACTTTGAGGAGGATGTAGAGAAGACTCTTCTTGGTCTTGGTTTTGAGCGCAAGGATTTCGGTCGCCAGACAAGCGAGTTCAGCGGTGGCTGGCGCATGCGCATTGAGCTTGCAAAGATGCTTCTGCGCAATCCTGATGTGCTGCTGCTCGACGAGCCTACCAACCACCTGGACATTGAGTCAATAGGGTGGCTCGAGGAGTTCCTCGTAAACAACGGTAAGGCGGTGGTTGTCATCAGCCACGACCGCAAGTTTGTCGACAACATAACAACCCGCACCATTGAGGTGACAATGGGTCGCATATATGACTACAAGGTTAACTACTCACAGTATCTTGTGTTGCGTGCCGAGCGTCGTCAGCAGCAGATGAAGCAGTACGAGGAGCAGCAGAAGATGATTCAGGAGACCAAGGATTTCATTGAGCGTTTCAAGGGTACATATTCAAAGACCTTGCAGGTGCAGAGCCGCGTGAAGATGCTTGAGAAACTGGAAATCATAGAGGTTGACGAAGAGGATACATCGGCACTCCGACTCAAGTTCCCGCCATCACCGCGCGCCGGACAGTATCCCGTGATTATGGATGGAGTGGGCAAAGCTTTTGGCGAGAAGCGAATCTTCTCGGGTGCGACACTCACCATTGAGCGTGGCAACAAGGTGGCCTTCGTTGGTCGTAATGGCGAGGGTAAGTCAACGCTTGTGAAATGTATAATGAAGGAACTGGAGCACGAAGGTTCGCTGCAACTGGGTCACAATGTGCAGAT
>JAFOCD010000041.1 GCA_017381475.1 Bacteroidaceae bacterium | reverse complement strand
GGTTTTATCATTTACGGATAAATTATTACCTTTGTCGCCCCATTGGATTCTTTCGGAATCCGCATTGGGGCGAGCATGTATTTTGTATACATTATTCATCATATATTTATTTTTTAGCTTATGAAGAAAAACTACTTTTTGTCAATTTGCCTTATGCTTTTCATTGCAGTACAGGCAACAGCGCAGAGCTTTACAATTGACCAGTTGTTCGGAAAGTGGCAGTTTACAGCAGACGTAGAGTTTACAGATGCTGCAACACAGGCTCACAAGGATGCACTTTCGGGCGATTGCGAGGCTGTTATCTCTGCCGATGAGACTTACATTGCAAAAATCGTTGGTTTTGCTGGTTCATCAGTTCAGCAGAACATCAATATGATTGGTGCAAAGAATGGTCAGGATATGCTTAAGATTAACAATCTTAACAATCCACAGTTGTGGGGTTCTCTTTATCTTGCCAACGCGGACGGTGAAAATCCATTTGGTATTTGGGAGAACGGTACCGAGGTTGTAAAATCTTATGGTCCCGTATATTACAATGTGTACGCTACTGAAGGTCTGATTACAATACCTGATTTTACCGTAGTTACACTCCCCGGAGGTTACAGCGAACTAAATCCTGTAGTCATTGCAAAGTACACAAATGTGAAGATGACACTTGTTGAGGCTGAGGTAGTTGAGGTTGCAGACATCAGCGGTGAGTATCAGTTCAAGGCTGGTGCAGGTACCTATGACACAATGGCAGGTTCTGCT
The DNA here is from genome assembly GCA_017381475.1 of Bacteroidaceae bacterium. GTDB lineage: Bacteria > Bacteroidota > Bacteroidia > Bacteroidales > Bacteroidaceae > HGM04593. The sequence goes on along the minus strand of JAFOCD010000041.1, from coordinate 2,265 downwards.
ATCCCAACAGAGTTTGCAGTAACTCTTGCAAAGACATCAGAGGACAACAAGTCTTACGATGCAACAATCGCTATCGAGGGCTACAATGCTGTTACTCTTCCTGCATCTTACAATGGCGTATCTGTTCTGTTCGACTATGACAATACCTATCTCGATGAGGCTAACGGCATCCGTTTCGCTCCAATGTATGGCGATGCAACAGCGGGTTCTATTGAGTTCAAGTCTCAGGACGAGACAGTATTCTCACTCTACAGCGGTTTTGCTTTCGCAAGTGATGCTACAGTGAAGGCTGCCGATGGTGTAACCGATTCTTTGGTTGTGAACGGCAACTATCACCAGTGGTACACATCTGGTACTTTGAAGATGGCAACAGATGCTCCTGCGTTTGATTGGGCGGGTGTATACACAGTAAAGACAACTGACGAGAACGGTTTGTATATCGGTGATGCTGCCGGCTTTGATTGGCCAACAGAATTCCAGATTGAGGTAGAGTACAACGAGGGTTGGGGCATTTATCTCGTGACTAAGGTATTTGGTATGGATGTTACTGCAATCAACAATGGTGGTCTTGACTTTATACCTGCCGAGGATGGCAAGAGCGTGGATATCGCTACCGGTTATCTCTATTCTGTGCAGCCGGGTGCAGTTTATCTTGCACTCCGCGATATGAATATGAGCCAGGATGCTATTCAGATGATTGTAAACGAGGACGGTACAATGTCAGTAGCCGGCTTGAGCGTAGTTACAACTATCAGCGGCGTTGAGACTCCGACACTCAATGCATTCTATTCAAACCTCGCTGTTACAAAAGAGAGTGCCGAAGCTTTTGATTGGACCGGAACTTGGGAGGTAACCGTAGGTAACCAGACTTCATATGATGGCAAGGCATATCCGGAGTCTTTCTATATGACAATCGAGCATAACGAGGCTTGGGGTATGACTCTCGTCACCCAGTTTATGAGCAAGGATATTACAGCTCTTGCTCAGGGTGGTCTCCTGTTGACTATTGCCGACGACAACAAGAGCGCCGAGATGGAGGTTGGTAACTTTGCCGGTGGTTCATACCCTGATTACCTGAAGATCTACGATATGAACGGTACAGCAGATTATCCTATCATTCTCACTGCAAACGAGGATGGCACAATTTCATTCGAGGATTTCTTCCTTGCAACCTACAACTGGGATACAGCGGCTTTGACTCCTGCTGTATTCTGTGAGAATGTTACTGCTACAAAGTGTCCTACAGGCATTGAGGAGGTGAAAGGTGAGAACGTAGAGGTGAAAGCTATCTTCGATATGCAGGGCCGCAAGGTTAATGCAATCACCGCTCCCGGTCTCTACATTGTAAATGGCAAAAAGGTGCTTGTTAAGTAATCATTGTATCTATTTTAGTTAAATATTTAGTATATAGTTATATTTAACATAATATATGGCGCTTCCCCGTTGTGGGAAGCGCCATTTTTTTGTAATTTTGCAACCCGAATTTAAATATGAAAAATATAGGACTGAAAAATGAAAAGATTGCAGTTTTTTGAAAATATCAGGGGAGCGATGCTTGCGCTGCTGCTTGTTGTCTGCGTGGCATTGGTGCCTGCGGGTGCTTTTGCGGCAGCGGGTACATCGGCTGACCCCGATGACTTGAATGTCGCGACCGGTGTGGTTGTCGATAAGAAGACTGGCGAACCGCTCATCAGCGTAAATGTCGCAGTGTGGGCTAATGGCCGCCTGCTCACAGGTACTTCCACCGATTTCGAGGGAAAGTTCAAGATAATCTCTCCTGTAATTGATTTTGAGTTGCGTATATCTTACGTGGGCTACAATGAGGCCAAGTTCTCTTCAAAGAGCGGTGCATTGCATGACCTGCGTGTTGAACTCTCCGAGGAGAGCAGTACGCTTACCGAGGTAGTCGTCACCGGTTTTGTTACAAAGAACAAGGAGACCTTTACAGGTTCGGCAACCGAAATCTCGGGCGTTGAACTGCGTCAGGTGTCGGGTACCAACCTCATCAGTGCCATATCGGCACTCACACCGGGCATGGCAATGGTGCAGAATACAAGCCAAGGTTCAAACCCCAACCACACTCCCGAGCTTGTGTTGCGTGGTATGAGCTCGTTCTCGAACAATGGCCAGCAGGTGAACCAGCCTACAATCATCCTTGATGGAACCGAAATAACCATGCAGGATCTGTATGACTTGGATATAAATGAGATTGAGAACATTACCGTGCTCAAGGATGCTTCGGCCACCGCGCTTTATGGTTCCAAG
>JAFOCD010000040.1 GCA_017381475.1 Bacteroidaceae bacterium | reverse complement strand
TTCATCGGTCCAGCTGTTGACAACGATTCCGGCATCCATCTGGTTTGGCTCCTGAGAGTTCATGCCATTGCCTGCGATACACAACTTCCAGTTGTATGTGCTGTTTGATGATGGAGTAATCTCCAATGCATCAACGGCAGTCTCGGACCATGCGCCGTCTTTTGTTACATACTTGGCAGCACCTACGCTATAAAGGTAGTAGTTGCCGTCAATGTTTTCAATCTTGAACTGTTGGTTTGCATCGTTCCAGTCTTTTGCAACTGTTGATGTACCAAGGTTCTTTGCCGTGCTGGTAGAGATACCGGCAGCGTTTGCAGTCGTATTGTTCATCAAGAAGCAGCGTGCACTCTCAATGAAATACGTCTTGTCGTTACTGAGCTGATCCAAGCTGGTAACGGTCACCTCCTGCGCAGTTGCTGTCACAAAAGCAACAACCAGTGACAAGAAAAGTGTAAATTTTCTCATAAACGTTGGTTTTAGTTAATAAATAAGGTTTATAAATTGTTGAATAGTTACAAAATATTGTGTCTGCCGGTTCTGTTGGCTTCCTGTTGTTGGCTTCATCGGCAAACATTATTTCCAAGTTACAAAGTTATGAAAAATTTATTCTTTTTAATGAATTTTATTTGATTTTATTTCTGATTGTCAATAATTTGGCTTCGTTTGGATATTGTCCGCGTGGAAAGTTCGGCGTCCTGATGTTGTGTATGTGCTGTTCGTTGATTTTTTGGGGAAGCGAAAAAACGCGCGAGAATTCTCACGCGATCAAGTGGAATAGGGGATATTTCCCTTCTTTCAACTAAACTTGTTACTTTACAAGTACCTTTAACATGAAAATGGGCAAGGATTTCTCCCTGCCCATTTATTTTTTTCATTGGCTCGCTTTCTTGTCAGCGACCCACGCGGCGTGACTTGCGCCACGCTACGCGTGACTAATCGCTAAAAAGCTCACCGATAGCAAAAAGTTACTTTACAAGTACCTTTTTGCCATTAACAATGTAGATACCAGACTTGGTGATCTCTGCAATGCGACGGCCAGAGAGGTCGTAGATAACGTTGTTCTCAACCTCTGCATCAACATCCTCGATACCTGTTGGCTCAACAACTGTGAATGTGAATGTACCACCGGCATACTCCTCACCGTCTGTAGCCTTGATGAGGCCTGCAGGGATAGTGAATGTATAAGTACCAGGAATTGAGATAGTCGCATTCATCTCAGGTACAAATGTAACTGTTGCACCATCGATAGTAGCTGCGCTAACCCAGTATGTAGCAACCACACCATTGTTTGCATCCTTCAACTTGATATACTGTGCAGGGCCGCTAGTACCAGTTCCTGTACCTGTGCCAGTTCCTGTACCAGTTCCTGTACCTGTACCTGTACCAGTTCCTGTACCTGTACCAGTTCCTGTGCCAGTACCAGTACCTGTACCTGTTCCAGTACCAGTGCCTGTACCAGTACCAGTGCCTGTACCGCCGGCAGCCTTAATGAACTCAATATCCTTGTTGAACTCGAATGTGATAGCAGAGAAGCTCTCAACCTCCTCGTCAGCTGCAGGAGTCTGTGAAACTACTGCCAAAGGTGCAGCGACGCCAGGGATAGTGAATGTCAATGTCTGTGCAGGGAGAATCTCCATGTTCATCCAGTCTGTAGTACCAATGTTGTAATCCTCTATGTAGAGAGTGTATGTGCCGGCTGCAGTGATAGGAGTCTCTGCTACAAGGCGGATGCTGTTGTATGGCAACTCGTTACCGTCCTTGTCATTGAATGAAGGTGTCAAGTAGTACTCGGCACCGTTGTCGCTTGTCATGTAGAATGCCTCGGCCATGCAAGTAATCTCCTTGTTGAACTCGATGAGGATGTCCTCGATAGCCTCAACCTCGGCACCGTTTGCAGGTGTGATGTTTGTAATCTTCAGGCTCTCAGCGATTGTGAATGTATAAGTGAGGTCCTCGGCGATTGTTACGTTTGCATTTGCCTCTGCGCATACAAACTGCTTCTTGAGAACGAATGTGTATACTCCAGGTGTTGTGATGGGTTCAGCTGCCTTCAGGCAGAGTGCGTTGTAAGGACACTGCTCGCCCCAACCGTCGGTGTATGTTACTGTCAATGGGAACTCGTCGCCATTCTCGTTTGTGATAACAGCGCCGCTTACATTGTCAACGATGTTCTGGTTGAATTCGAAGTAGAGATACTCGATGCTCTTTACTGTGCTGCCGTTGTCGGGGTTAGCGTATGCTACCTCAAGAACGTTGAGGTTCTCGACAGTGATTGTGTTCTGAACCTTTGCGCTTGGCATAGCAAG
>JAFOCD010000039.1 GCA_017381475.1 Bacteroidaceae bacterium | reverse complement strand
ATTGTAGGCGATGATGTTGAATCGGTAGTGATGCCGCTGCACAAGGCTCTTGCGCTTGCAGAAGAAAAAGAACTTGACCTTGTGGAGATTTCTCCAACAGCAAACCCTCCTGTTTGCCGTTTGATTGAGTATTCAAAGTTCCTCTATCAGATGAAAAAACGCCAGAAAGAGCAGAAAGCGAAGCAGGTAAAGATTGATGTCAAGGAGATTCGTTTCGGTCCTCAGACCGACGAGCATGACTACAACTTCAAGCTCAAGCACGCAATCAGCTTTCTCAAGGATGGCGACAAAGTTAAGGCCTATGTGTTCTTCAAGGGACGCTCAATCCTTTTCAAGGAGCAGGGTGAGGTTCTGCTTCTGCGTTTCGCAAAGGATCTCGAGGAGTATGGCAAGGTTGATTCAATGCCTGTACTTGAAGGAAAGCGCATGACAATCATGCTCTCGGCAAAGAAGGCAGCTCCTGCAAAGAAGGAGAAACCGGCAAAGCCACAGCAGCCTGCAGCCGAGACTACAACAGAAGAATGAAAAAGCGAGTAGTGTTGGATAGTACGCTACCGATAATTGTTAACTAATAATTTTTTAAACAAAATGCCAAAAGTTAAGACTAACTCCGGTGCCAAAAAAAGATTCGCTCTTACCGGAACAGGTAAAATCAAGAGAAAGCATGCTTATCACAGTCACATCCTGACTAAGAAGACAAAGAAGCAGAAGAGAAACCTTGTACACTTTACAACTCTCGATGCTGCTAATGTTAAGAGTGTTAAGGAATTGTTGTCATTGCGTTAAGTATTGTATTATTAACCGAGTGTATTTAGCATTAAAGTTCGCCGCAGAGCGTGCGACGCTAACATTCAAAAGAATTTAAAACTATGCCAAGATCAGTAAATCACGTTGCTTCAAGAGCAAGAAGAAAGAAAATTTTAGGTTTGACCAGAGGTTACTTTGGTGCAAGAAAGAATGTATGGACCGTTGCCAAGAATACTTGGGAGAAGGGTTTGACATACGCATTCCGTGACCGTCGTAACAAGAAGCGTGAGTTCCGCGCACTTTGGATCCAGCGTATCAATGCAGCAGCTCGCATCGAGGGTATGTCTTACTCTCAGTTGATGGGTGCTTTGCACAAGGCTGGTATCGAGATCAACCGCAAGGTTCTCGCTGACCTCGCATTGAACAACCCTGCAGCCTTCAAGGCAATTGTTGACAAGGTTAAGTAAATTGCTTCTTTGTGAAAGATAAATGACAGTCCCTCGGGGCTGTCATTTGTTTTTTTTGTATGCGTCCATAAAATATGGGCAACCACATGGTTGCCCATATTTTATGGAGTTGTTTTTGTTGTCGGTTTATTCTACATACAGCACCAGGCCTTTCAGGTATTCGCCCTCGGGGTGGTAGATGCTCACCGGGTGGTCGGCTGGCTGTGTCAACTGGTGTAGGATGCGTACATTGCGCTTCGCCATTGCTGCCGCTGTGAATACCGCTGTGCGGAAATTCTCCTTGCTCACCACCTGTGAACATGAGAATGTGAATAGGATGCCGCCCGGCTGGATTTTTTCAATTGCTTTGGCGTTCAGGCGACGATAGCCGATGAGCGCGTTGCGCAGTGAATCACGGTGCTTGGCGAATGCCGGTGGGTCAAGTATGATGAGGTTGTAGTTGTTTCCCATTCTTTCAAGGAAATCAAAAGCATCCTCGGCGTATGCAGTGTGACGTGTGTCTCCAGGAAAATTTATTTCTACGTTTGCATTTGTCAGGTCGATAGCCTTTGATGAACTATCTACTGAGTGTACAATCTCGGCACCGCCACGCAGGGCGTAGATTGAGAATCCGCCTGTATAGCAGAACATGTTTAGAAGTTTGCGGCCTTTGGCATATTTCTCGAGCAACGAGCGGTTCTCTCGCTGGTCTACGAAGAAACCGGTTTTCTGTCCTCGTAACCAGTCTATATGGAATTTGAGACCATACTCGGTTGAGATGTTCTCGGCGTTACCGCCAACGATGTAGCCGTTGTCCTTGTTGATGTCGGCTTTGTAGGGCAGGGTGGTGTCCGATTTGTAGTAGATGTTCTTGATTTTATCGCCAAGAACCTCCTGTATGGCCTTTGCTATCTCCATGCGGTAAACGTGCATGCCCACGCTGTGTGCCTGCATGACTGCTGTGTCGCCGTATATGTCAACGATGAGACCGGGGAGGTTGTCGCCCTCGCCGTGTACAAGGCGGTAGGTGTTGTTGTCCTCGCGCGATGATATGCCTGTCCTTTCACGTAGGTCGAATGCTGTGGCGATGCGCTTGTTCCAGAATGCCTGGTCAATAGTCTCGTTGTTGAATGTGAGTACACGCACGGCAATGCTACCTACCTGAACATGTCCGCGTGCAATGAACTTGTGGTCATTGGTGTACACGGTTACAATGTCGCCCTCCTCTGGTTTTCCCTCGATTCGCTGTATTGCTCCCGAGAATATCCAGGGATGAAAGCGTTGCAATGATTCTTCCTTGCCTCGTTTAAGTATTACGGCTTTTTCCATGTTATTTTTGGTCAATTTGTTTTAGCTTGTTATATATTTTAAGACATGCCCACGCATCGGTGGCTGCATACTGTTTCTGTTTGTCGGTGAGCACATCATTTTCCCAATTGCTCAGCTGCTGGCTTTTTGATATGCGCTGTCTGAATATGATAGCGAATATCTTTTGCAGGCTCATCTCCTCGATTCCAAAGTTGCCAACTTCTTTCTGCAGGTCGATGAATCCTCCGGCCTTGAACTTGCGGCGCTTGTTGAGTGCCTGATAGTCGTCGTGTAACGACAGTCCTATTTTAGCAATCTGCTTGTTCTCGAGGAAAGAAATTAGTGAGTCTGGCATTCCTGTGCGGTTCAGGCGTATGAGGAAGCATGTGTCCGGGGTTGACAACTGTATCAGTGATACATTGTGTTGCACGCCCTTTCGGAATGATGGGCGGGTCTCGGTGTCAATTCCCACAACGCTCTCCTGTGACAGGGCCTTAACGGCCTTGTCGACATCGGTGGAGGTGTCAATGGTGATTATTCGCCCCTCGAAAACGACGGTGGGCATTGCGCTTATCGCGCTTTTGTCAATGCGTGCCTCAAAATGATTCATTTCCCTCCTCGTCTTCGTCATCAAGTGTTGTGTTGTATCTGATGTCGTGCAGCGCGCGCATGGTGTTTACAAGGGTCTGCCCCCAGTATTGGCGGAAATGCTCGTTGCACTCGATTATGGCGTCATGCATTGTCTCATTGATACCAATCTGGAAAAGTGACACGAAATTCTTGATATCCTGATAGATGTCGGCGATGTCTTCCGAAATGCTCTTTGTGACAGGGGTGTCGCTGTATTTCATGTCGCTGACAAAGACATCAAGGTATGAATCCTTCTCGGCCAAAAGGTCGAAAATTGTCATGCGTACGATTTCGTAGCTATCTTCTGAAACGAAATCCTGTTGCTCTTCGTCGCTTATTTTCTCCTCGTCAGGCAGCATCTGTGCCTTGATGTAGAGCAGTGGCAACAGTTTGAGCAGTGTGTCTACAAAATCTTTGCGGTCGTGTTCATTGCTGCGCTCTATGTAAGCGCAGAATTCGGCTGCTACGGTGACGAATTCGACCGTGTTGCGCGAAAAAACAATATCCTCTCTTCCGTTCATCTTGTTTGTGTTTATATTTTGCCGCGAAGTTACAAAAAAATAGCGGAGGAGGGGATAAAAGGTATTTGTTTTTTTTGTATCTTCGCGTTTAAGTTGTGGTGTTGCGCCACTTTTTGATTTTAATGAAGAAACACAGCATAATATATGGCAAAAAAGAAAGATAGAGTTGGTTTGTTCACTAGGTTGAAGGAGAAATTTGCGCGAGTGAAATACTTTTTCTCGAGAAAAGGTGTACAATTTGTGTTGGGAATGCTATGCTTTGCATTTATGATTTTCCTTGGCAGTTCATTCCTCTCTTTTTTCTCGTCAGGAGGCAATGATCAGAGTGTTGTTGAGGCGATGGCTTCCAGTGGTGTCTCGGCTGCTGATGCTGCTGAAAATGCATCCGGAAAGAGTGGGGCAATGCTTGCCAGCTATTTCGTGAATGGTTGCTTTGGTTGGGCATCCCTGTTGTTGTTGCCTTTGCTTTTGCTTGTGTCATTGCGTCTTATGCAGCTGCGTAAGATACGTTTGAAACGTGATTCTGCTGTGTTGGTTTTTGCAATGCTATGGCTTTCGGTGCTTTTCTCATTTGCTTTCGGTGAAAGTGTGGGTGACAGTTTTGTTTCTCCAGGTGGAAAGCATGGTGATTGTATCGTTGGTTTTGTCGGTGAACTTTTTGGCGTGGTCGGTGTGGTGCTCTTCTTGTTTTTGTCATTGCTTTTGTTTATGATATGCCTTACGCGCAAGACTATAACCTGGTTGCAGGGAGTACTTGATTTTTCTTCCAAGAAATCTGTTGATAAGGATTGTTCGGAACATGATGTGGTTGATGAAGAGGATGTTGACACTGATGTCGCTGAAACTGTTCTTGAGATTGATATTGATGCGGCTGAGGATGAAACTGAGACAGAAGAAAATAAGGTGCTTATTATTGTTGACGAACCTGAACCGCCAGTGCTCGATGCTGATGATGAGATTGCGCGAAAATTTGATGAGCTTGTCGGGCAGACAGTCGTTGTTCAAGGTGGCGGTGAGGCTGTTGCGCCTGTTGATAAACCTGAACCTGATGACAGTGGAGTAGTGCAGGTTGGCGAAGATGGGCTTTCTATGGAGGTTGAAGCTCTCAATGGTGATGAGGATATGGGTGGTGATATGTTGCGCCCGATAAATCCAAAGGATGAGCTCAGTTATTATCAACCTCCAACCCTTGATTTGCTTGATGAATATGAGCAGAGTGCCCGTTCTATTGACAGGGATGAGCAGACTGAGAATAGTAATAAGATTATCAATGCCTTAAAGAATTTCGGTATCGAGATCAGTTCTATCAAGGCTTCGGTAGGTCCTACAATTACTCTCTATGAGATAACACCTGCGCCCGGTGTGCGAATCAATAAGATCAGGAATCTCGAGGATGATATTGCTATGAACCTTGCTGCACTTTGTGTCCGCATTGTGGCTCCAATTCCAGGTAAGGGCACTGTAGGTATTGAGGTTCCTAATGCCCACAAGCAGATTGTGCCGATGGCATCGCTTTTGAACAGCCGCAAGTATAAAGAGACCGACATGGCGTTGCCGCTTGCTCTTGGAAAGACAATCTCGAACGAGGTGTACATGGTGGATATGGCGAAGATGCCTCACCTTCTGGTAGCCGGTGCAACCGGTATGGGTAAGTCGGTAGGTCTTAACGCGATTATTACATCATTGCTCTATAAAATGCATCCTGCGTACCTCAAGTTTGTGATGGTTGACCCTAAGATGGTGGAACTTAGTCTTTATAGTGTGCTTGAAAAACACTTCCTCGCAAAACTTGAAGGTGAAGATGAACCTATTATAACCGATGTAAACAAGGTGGTGCGTACATTGAAATCGCTTTGCGTAGAGATGGATAACCGCTACAAATTGTTGCAGATGGCTTCGGTTCGCTCGGTGAAGGAATATAACGAGAAATATCTGAATAAAGAGTTATTGCCGACAAAGGGGCATCGTTTTATGCCTTACATTGTGGTGGTGATAGATGAGTATGGCGATTTGATGATGACTGCTGGTCGCGAGGTTGAGCAGCCTATTGCGCGAATTGCGCAGAAAGCGCGTGCTGTCGGTATTCACATGATTATTGCGACTCAGCGACCTACTACAAATATCATCACTGGTACAATTAAGGCGAACTTCCCTGCGCGTATGGCGTTCCGTGTTATCTCTGCGGTCGATTCGCGTACAATCCTTGACAGAACCGGTGCGAACCAGTTGCAGGGTAAGGGTGATATGCTGTTCCTTGCAGGAAATGACCCGGTTCGTGTGCAGTGTGCTCTTGTTGAGACCAAGGAGGTTGAACGTGTCTGCGCGCATATTGCAAAGCAACAGGGTTATCTTACCCCTTATATTCTTCCCGAACCTGATGAGGTTACTGATTTTGGTGACGGTGGTGGTGGAACGCGCGGCGAGATATCTGTAGATAAGTTGGATCCGCTGTTCGCCGATGCAGCTCGTGTGGTTGTACTTGCACAACATGGTTCTACCTCTCTCATTCAACGCAAACTAGAGATTGGTTTCAACCGCGCCGGTCGCATTATGGATCAGCTATGTAAAATGGGAATTGTCGGTGAACAAGAGGGTAGTAAACCACGTCAGGTGCTTTGTGCTGATGAGGCCGATCTTGAATTCCGCCTAAAATCCATGTTGTAAAAAGTTTATTATGAAGAATGTGAAATATTTACTCCTGTTGCTTGCTGTAATGTTTCAGTTACCGCTCTTCTCCCAGAAGGTGGCGGTTGATGCAAACGCTGTGCTTGACAAATCGTTGGCGAGCTTGAAGTCTTCTCTCCCCGTACGGATGGATTACGATTATGTGGTCTTTGATGATAACGATGAACAGCTGCAGCGAGATAAGGGTTTTATATATATGGACAACAATCGTTATGCTCTTCTAATGCAGGATATGAAAGTGTGGTGTGATGGTACAACGCAGTGGAGTTATATGCGTGAGGTGGACGAGATTTATGTTACCGATGCCGATTCGGATGAGGCTCAGAATCTCTCTCCGCTCTATGTTATGGAGCATTATCGTGAAGGATTTTCGGCATCGGCTGTAAACCAAGGAGGTGTTGTGACTGTGACATTGCAAGCTGTGGATGGTGATACTGATGTGGAGAATGTTCAGCTGCTTATTTTAGAAAGTGATTATCGTCTGGTTGCAATGGTTATATCAATGTCTGGTCAAGGGGGTGTTTTGGTTGAGCTTGATGGTTATGTTGCAAAATGCGGCGTGGGTGATGACGTTTACAGATGCCCGGTAGATGAGTTTGCTGGATGTGAGATAATTGATATGAGATAAATAAAAAATATATACTTATGAATAGTACAAAATGTTTGATTATTGGTTCCGGCCCTGCCGGTTACACAGCGGCAATTTATGCCTCACGTGCCAACCTTTCACCTGTGGTTATTGAGGGTATGCAGTCCGGTGGTCAGCTCATGCAGACAACCGTGATTGAGAACTTCCCAGGTTTTCCTCATGGAATTACTGGTCCGGAGTTGATGGACAATATGCGTCAGCAGGCTATTAATGTTGGTGCGGATGTTCGTTCTGGTGTTGTGGTGGATGTGGATTTTGAATCATTGCCATATAAGGTGACACTTGATGACGGTACGGTTTTTGAGGCAGAGACTGTGATTGTGGCAACTGGTGCGGCGGCAAAGTATCTTGGCTTGTCCGATGAGATAAAGTATCAAGGCTTGGGCGTGAGCGCCTGCGCAACATGTGACGGTTTCTTCTATCGCAAGAAAATAGTTGCTGTTGTGGGTGGTGGTGACACAGCTTGTGAGGAGGCTAACTACTTGGCTTCTTTGGCGGCTAAGGTGTATCTCATTGTGCGTAAACCATATCTTCGTGCTTCAAAAGCAATGCAGGACCGCACTTTGTCAAATCCAAAGATTGAAGTGCTCTTTGAACATAATACAGAAGGCTTGTTTGGCGAGGATGGAGTAGAGGGCGCTCATGTCGTATACCGCAAAGGTGAGCCCGATGAGAAGCGTTATGATATCGCTATTGACGGTTTCTTCCTTGCTATCGGCCATAAGCCAAACTCTGATGTATTCAAGAAGTATTTGAAGACCGACGAGACTGGTTTTATTGTTCCTGCAGATGCAAGCGGTGTGAAGACATTGGTTCCGGGTGTGTTTGTTGCTGGTGATGTTGCCGATCCTCACTATCGTCAGGCCATCAATGCTGCTGCAAGCGGTTGTCGTGCTGCAATGGAGGCTGAGCGTTATCTTTCACATAAATAATTGGGTTCTATAATATAAGGTGTAAATATTTTTGTGGAATTGTTTCGCTATCTTGAAAATATTCCCTATCTTTGCACCCGATTTAGTCCGCAGGGGTTGGAGAAGTTGTTCTCACGAAGAGAATACACCTCACGGAATTCACAATAAAAGCGATTAAATAAATGTACGCAATTGTTGAGATTAATGGACAGCAGTTTAAGGCTGAGGCTGGTAAGAAGCTGTTCGTGCACCACATCAAGGGTGCTCAGAATGACACAACCGTAGAGTTCGACCGCGTGTTGTTGTTGGATAAGGAAGGCGCAGTAACAGTAGGTGCTCCTACAGTAGAAGGCGCAAAGGTAGTTTGCTATATCGGCAATGTTCGTGAGCAGAAGATTGTTCGCAAGTCTAAGGACGGTCAGAACATCGTTACAACACGCGAAATCAACCCTGCATTGGTTAAGGGTGACAAGGTGTTGGTGTTCCACAAGCGTCGTCGTAAGGGCTACCGCAAGCTGAACGGTCACCGTCAGCAGTTCACAGAGTTAGT
>JAFOCD010000038.1 GCA_017381475.1 Bacteroidaceae bacterium | reverse complement strand
CAGATACCTGCACAACCATTATTCTCTTTATATTTCTTGTCCATCCTATCTATTTTTAATCCAGACAATCATCCTCAATGACATATCGAAGAAGACCATCTTTGCATTTACATTCTGTTCTATGTGTCTTTGAGCCTCGGAGAGTTCCTCCATAATGCCGAAGATGTTACGCTCGTTTACATAAGGCGAAAAGCGCACCGAGAAGTCAAGTTCGGTCTGCGACATATAAATCATCTCCTTTTCCCTGAAGTTCATGATAAAGTTCTCGCGTATCATGCGCTGGCAATAGTCGAGCAGGCGTTTCTGCCTTTCACGGCCCAATGTAGCCACCTGTTCGCTCCACGCCTTCATGTCGCGTATATTACGCGCGTAGGCCACGCGCATGAGCTTCATGAAGAGGTCGAGATACAACGCCTTCTCCTCGCTAACTGACAACATCTCCTCGGCCTTCTCCCAGTTGCCGGCACTCTGCTGTGCCACAGCCTTGGCATCATTCAGCGACAGGCCGTAGCGTGCGACAAGTGCATTCTCCACATCACCCATTGCTATACGCGGAATATCTATGCGCTGTGTACGGCTCAGGATTGTCGCGATAATCTTGTCGGGTTCTTCCGATACAAGCAGGAAAAGCGTCTTGTGTGGCGGTTCCTCAATAATCTTGAGGAGTTTGTTGGAACCATCCTCCCTCATTTTCTCGGGCAACCATATAACTACCACCTTCCAGCCACCCTCGCGCGACTGCATCGAGAGTTTGTGCAGTATCTCACCGCTCTCACGCTCATATATCATCGGTTGTTGGTTGTCGAGATTAAGCTTTGCCAACCAATCGTCATAACTGAAATAGGGATTCTTCAAAAGCAGCTCACGCCACTCTGTAATATAATCGTCGCTTACCGGCTTGTCATTGCCGCTGCCTTTCTTCTTTACAGGGAAAACGAAATGCAGGTCACTGTGAATATACTTGCCCAGCTTGACACATGCAGGACAGGCACCACAGGCATCACCGGCACCACTGCCGCAAAGCAGATAGTTTGCAAGCGCAATGGCAATTGGAAGTTTGCCGTTTCCTTGCGGACCGGTAATGAGCAAGGCGTGGGCGAGCCTGTTCTCATCGACACTGCGACGCAACCTCTCTATTACAGTGCTCTGTCCTATTATGTCTTTAAAGAAAACTCCCATCAGTATATCGCTTTTGCTATTTCATAAACACTGTCAAAAGCATTGAGGGTGTAGAAATGTATGCTCGGCACCCCGTGCTCCTTGAGTTCACGGCATTGCTGTATGCCCCATTCACGACCAACCTGCGCAACAGCGGCATCGTCCTTGCATTTCACAAGTTCTGCCACCAACTCGGCAGGCAAATCAACGCGGAAAGTCTTTGGCAGAATGTTCATCTGCGAGAGTCGGTGTATAGGTTTTATACCAGGAATAATCGGAATGTCAATTCCCATAGCCCTTGCGCGCTCCACAAAAGCAAAATACTTGCTATTATCAAAGAACATCTGTGTCACAGCATACGCAGCACCTTCATCGGCCTTCTGCTTCAGCACAGCCAGGTCGAACTCCATATTCGGAGCCTCCTCGTGCTTCTCGGGATAACAAGCCACTCCATAGGAGAACGGCACACCCTTCTCCTTCATCGCTGTTCCATCAACAAAGAAACCCTCATTGTAACGGTTTACTTGACGTTGCAAGTCTATCGCATGCTTGTTGCCGCATTTTGCCGGCGCACAGTTTGCGTCACCCTTACACTTGTCGCCCTGGAGCACAAGAATATCGGTTATTCCAGATAGCTGTAGGTCAATCAACGCATACTCGGTATCCTCGAGTGTATAACCATTGCACAATATGTGTGGCACAACAGGGATGCCATAGCGGTGATGTATTGCCGAAGCTACAGCCACAGTGCCCGGACGACGGCGTATATGTCCAAGACGGAACATACCATTTCCCATATCCTGGTACACAGGCTCGCTGTGATGCGTCGTTATGTTTATATATCCGGGATTGAACTCCATGAGACGGTCAATGTTCCCGAAGAGCCTACCGGTACCGGCTCCTTTGAGCGGTGGCAACACCTCGAACGAGAAAGCCGTATCAGATGAAGAATTTATGTAATCGATTACTCGCATATCACTTTTACATTCACTAAGGGCACAACAGGCCCTATTATCATAAATACAAAGATAATTCAAGGCGCTTGGAGTTCAAAATAAGTTGAACCCTTTTTCAATATTTATGCACCTAAATTCACTTTTCGCATACACTGTCGCGCAACACCAGAAGTCCCTCGGGCCCCATATTGAAAAGCAGGTCAAGAATACTTAACGACGGAACAAAACCATTGCGTTGCGCAAATACCTGATAGTAAGGCCGCATCACCACTCCTTCAACGGTTTGCAAGGCCTTAGGCTCGGCAATACGGCGCAAGTCTACAGTGCCGGTCACATCCAAAGCCTCATCGGACAGGAACTCGACCTTTCTTTCAAGGCCAAGCAACTCGCTCACAACCCCATGCAGGCGCAGGTTGAAATCCATAAGGAAGCCATCGCGCTCTTCATAGAAATGCGCGAAGTCATCGGCATAATAATCAAAGAACGGACTCTTGCGATAGGCGCTTACAATGGCATTCCAATGCTGGTGACGCCAATTGCCATGCTCGCTGATGCGCACATCGCGCATTGCAACCTTGCCGCCATCATGTACAACAGGAATTGTCAAGGATTGTGTTCCGCTCTCTGTAGCTATCACCGCGCGGTTACGGAAAGTCTGCTTCACAAACGGCGCCATATCATCAATAACCATTGATTCAGATGCATACAGCCGTGCGTAAAGAGGCACGGCTGCAAGATATAAAGGATAAGTTATAACCTTCATCGTTCTTTTAATCAAATGATCCGACACCACGAAGCATGCGACCCCAGCGAATCTTACCATCAAACCAACCACGATCCTCATCAAGCGAGAGCCACACAAACAAAGCCTTGCCCACAATGTGATCCTCGGGCACAAATCCCCAACTGCGCGAGTCTGCACTATTGTGACGATTGTCACCCATCATCCAATAGTAGTCCATCTTGAAGGTATATTTATTTGCTACCTTACCGTTAATATAGATTTTACCATTCTTAACCTCAAGCTTGTTACCTTCGTAGGCTACAATAGGACGCTCGTATACAGCAATATTATCAAGGGTCAATTCAACACTTGCACCCCTCTTTGGTATCCATATTGGTCCATAGTTGTCATTACTCCAGCCGGTGTTGCCATTTAAGGGATATATGCCCTGTGTCGTGTTGTTATCCACAATGCTTATACTCTTGACTAAAGCGGTGTTTGCCTTAAGTTTCTGATAGTTTTCCTTGGTGAGGGGCAACTGACCAGAACTATACAGCGAAGCGAGATCGTCCTGACTTATCCCAAGTTCACGACGAAGTTTCTCGGACATCTTACGTTTCAACTGCACATTATAGTTGAACTGGGCATTTCTTGGCAACGGCATAATTTCCCCATTGACATAAATCTCACGATTCCTTATCTCAAGACTATCACCTGGCAAGCCAATGCAACGCTTCACATAATTCTCGCGACGGTCAACGGGGCGATATACAATTTCGCCAAACTCTCCGGAATTCGACTTTATATAGTTATAACCTTTTCTGTAAATCTCCTCATACTCCTCACGGGTCGGTTCTGCCGGCAAAGCGCCATTCATTCCCATCAAATCCATACCAATACCATAACAATACGCATGGAAATCAGTAACAGTCGGATTGGTTGTTGCAATATCACCTGCCGGATAGTTGAAGACGACAATGTCGCCACGCTCAACATCCTCGAATCCTGCGACGCGCTCATAATCCCACTGTATAGCATCTATATAACTTTTGCAACCCAGCACCGGCATTGTGTGCTGCGTAAGCGGCATACTGAGCGGAGTCTGCGGCTTGCGAGGGCCATAGTTCACCTTGCTCACAAACAGATAGTCGCCCACAAGGAGAGTCTTCTCAAGCGACGATGTAGGTATCACATAGTTCTGGAACAGGTAAAGATGAACAAAATAGACAGCGACCAGTGCGAAGACAATAGCATCGACCCAACTCATTATCTTGCGATAGGTCTTATTCTGTGACTTTTTCCACCATTTCCATTTTACAAGATGTGTTGTATAGTTATCAACGATAAACGGGACAACAATCAAACCCATCCAGCTCCTCACCCAAATAAGGAAAAGCAGATACAGGAACAATATCACACCCATCCTAATGAGTGACTTACGGTCTGTATTTACCGTTATCTCCTTTTTGCATATCTTGAACTTATATTCTATCATCATATATTTTTTAGAAATTGAACAAATCATTCATGCCCAACATACCGCTATGCTCATAGGTATACTCGGCAGCAAGCACCGCGCCCAGTGCAAAACCGCTACGGTTGTGAGCATCATGAGTAATTGTTATGGTATCGGCCGGCGAATCATATGTAATGGAGTGGATTCCGGGAACCTCGTCACGACGGATGGCATCAATCTTCAGCTCACCCTCTTTGGCGGCCACGCCTGCGGTTACCGAACCATCAGGGTTGGTAAGATCACCAATCACCCAACTCGCCTTGCGATCAAGATTCTCCAAAATTCCCTCGGCAAGTGTTATTGCGGTACCGCTTGGAGCATCGAGCTTATGGATATGATGAGTCTCGACCATCTCCACATCGTATACCGGGAAACGGTTCATAATCTTTGCAAGATACTTGTTAACAGCCGAAAAAATTGCTACGCCCAAGCTAAAGTTACTTGACCAGAAAAGTGTCTTTCCCTCTTTCTCACACTTCTCACGCATTTCCGCCTCATTCTGCTGGAACCAACCAGTACTGCCGCTTACAACCTTCACACCGGCATTCATCGCATCGATACAATTGCCGTATGCAACATGCGGTGCTGTAAACTCAATGGCAACATCTGCGCTTGCAAATGCAGCACCGTGAATATCATCGTGATTATCAACATCAATTATTGAAACAATTTCATGGCCTCTCTCAAGGGCAATCTTCTCAATAGTCTTGCCCATCTTTCCATATCCAATAAGTGCTATTTTCATTTTATCAAATATTTATTGATGCGAAGATACGCATTTTTTCACTTAAAAATATTAATTTAATTATAAATAATAAAAAAGAGCAGCCCTTAAGCCACTCTTTTCACTGTTATTTCTTTTGCATTTTCCGTGTAAGCCACCTGCGCACAGGTTCATCATACAGTTTCAGACACAAGAGTGCAAGCACGATACTTGAAACAACAACAAGTGCGGCCACCCCCAGACACTCATTCAGCGTGTAAACTTTTTTCTCAATTAGCCAAGCATAGAAGATGTACATTATCGGGTAGTGAACGATATACAGCGGATAGGATATGTCACCAAGCACGCGACAGGCACGTCCGGCAACACCTCTACATTCTCCACATGCCGCGAACCGCACAAGTAGCGGAAAGATTACAGCTATACATAGAACCTCATAAAGCGCGTTAAGGTTTATATTTCCCTCCGATTCAATATGCGGCATTGCAAAAAGCACAACAAGCACAAGACTACATATCCAAAAAGTGCCTTTAACCTTGTGGGGAGTGAATGTTCGCGCAAGCAACATACCCATAGTAAAGGGGAACATCATGCGTAGCATTCCGCCCCAAAAACCGGCATTGCCAAGTGTCCACCCGACAGCTACCGCATCTCCGCCAGACTCGCCACCCACAAAGTACCAGCAATGTACAGCACCCAAAACAACAGCAAGCAGAGCCAGAACTTTTGTTGAAAGACGGCGGATAAAAAGAGCATATAGGATGTTGCCGATATATTCAAAAAAGAGCGACCACCCGGGACCATTCAACGGAAACATCTCGCCGTTTCCACGAACCTCGTATGGCACACCCGGCACTGCAGGAACCATAAACATTGTCAACAGCATTGCCACCATTACCCAACCCACAGGCGTTACGCCTTTATCTTCCCACTTTTCAAAACCGGCAATGGCAAAAGTAACAACGCCAATCAAAGCGCCCATCACAAGCATCGGATGCAGACGCACAAGACGACGCTTGAAGAATTGCCACGTAGTCATGCCGCCCCAACGGTCATCATAAGCATAGCTTATTACAAAACCAGAAAGTATAAAAAAGAAATCCACGGCAATGTGACCGTGATTTAGCGTCGTTATATTGCCTCCACCAGCAAATGCAAAACCTTCAAAGATATGGTAAAAAAGCACCAGTATCGCAGCCACTCCGCGCAAGCCGTCAAGCAAAATGAAATGAGGTTTGGTGTCGGCAAATTCTACCGATGAAAATGTGTTTTTTTGCATTTTATTTTTTTATTTTTGCGTGTAATACTTGTTTTGTGCAAAAATAGCACAGCTTTACTTTAAGAGATTTGCTTTGGAGCAAAAAATCATCTTTTGCTTCTGATTCTACTCAAGGTATATATTGTCACACCCAAAAATTCCGCGATATATCGGAGTTTCACCCTATTCATTAAACCAGGATAACGCTTAAGGAACTTTTCATACCGCTCTTGAGGCGACAATTGCAACCTCTCCACAAATATAAGGCTCAGGAGCATATTACATTCCTGATGAACGATTCTTCCCCAATTGGCAATGTCAATATATTTCTCATATAGAGCATTCAGAACATCAATTGGAATTTTATATATTACACAATCTGTTACAGTTTCGATACTTTCGAGCGAAGGAGTATTATAGTAGAGAGAATGCATGCCGAATGTTATGTCACCTTCCATACTGAACCAAGTTGTAGTGTCCACGCCATCCTTGTGGAAAACAGAACGAGCAACCCCTTCCTCTACAAAATAGACATTACGGTCAATTCTGCCCGAATGTACAATTGTTGTATTTTTAGGGCAATGCATAACAGTCATTTCACTCAACATTGCATGCAGAGCCTCATCACAAACCGGATGATAATGTTTTATTTTCGCTGTTATATTCTTCATTGTCATAATGTTTCTAATGGCGAAGATAACACATTTTTCACATTACTCCAGTAAAACGCGCTCTCATTTATGCACCAAAGCGAATATAATAGCACACTTTTCTCGCGCGCATGCCTGCTTTTTAAAATAAAATAACTAATTTTGTCGTTTAGCGCGAGACGCCAGTCTCCAACAATAGCAAAAACAAAACTAAAAAAGATAACAGATATGGAAAAGAAATTCAAAAGAACACTTGTGACATCGGCCTTGCCATACGCAAACGGTCCCGTCCACATCGGTCACCTTGCAGGAGTATATGTACCTGCCGATATTTATGTACGCTATCTGCGCCTCAAAGGCGAGGATGTACTCTTCATCGGCGGTAGCGACGAGCATGGCGTACCAGTTACACAGCGTGCCCGCAAAGAAGGCATCACTCCACAGGATGTGGTAGACCGTTACCACAACATCATCAAGGAGAGCTTCGAAGGTTTCGGCATCTCGTTTGACGTATATAGCCGTACGACATCCGAGACACATCACAAATTCGCGTCAGAGTTCTTCCGCAAGCTCTATGACGACGGCAAACTCGTAGAACAGACTTCAAAGCAGTTCTACGATGTAAAGAACGAAAAGTTCCTTACAGACCGTGATGTTGTAGGCGAGTGCCCTTACTGCCACAAACAGGCCTATGGCAACCAGTGCGAGGAGGGATGTGGCCGTGCTCTTGAGCCTACAGAACTTATAAATCCCCGTTCAAAGGAGACCGGCGAAGCGCCTATACTTAAAGAGACAAAGAACTGGTATCTGCCACTCAATGAATATCAGCAGTGGTTGAAAGAGTGGATTCTGGAGAACCACAAGGAGTGGCGTCCAAACGTATATGGCCAGTGCAAGAGTTGGCTCGACATGGATCTGCAGCCTCGCGCCATGACACGCGACCTCGATTGGGGTATACCTGTACCCGTGGAGGGTGCTGACGGCAAGGTTCTCTATGTATGGTTCGATGCCCCCATCGGATATATCTCGAACACAAAGGAACTTTGCGACAAGAACCCCGAAAAGCATGGTACATGGGAACAGTGGTGGCAGAACGAGGATACACGCCTCGTACACTTCATCGGCAAGGACAACATTGTGTTCCACTGTATCATCTTCCCTGTAATGATGAAGGCCCACGGCAAGTACGTGATGCCGGACAATGTTCCAAGTAACGAGTTCCTTAACCTTGAGGACGACAAGATCTCAACATCACGCAACTGGGCTGTATGGTTGAACGAGTATCTTGTAGATTTTCCCGGCAAGCAGGACGTTTTGCGCTATGTACTAACTGCCAACGCGCCCGAGACCAAGGACAACAACTTTACGTGGAAGGATTTCCAGGCACGCAACAACAACGAGCTTGTTGCAGTTTATGGTAACTTCGTGAACCGCGCCCTTGTACTCACAAAGAAATATTTCGACGGCAAGGTTCCAGCCTGTGGCGAACTCACCGACTACGACAAAGCAATCATTGACGAATTCGTGAATGTAAAGGAGAGAGTGGAAAACCTGCTCGACCAGTACAAGTTCCGCGAGGCACAGAAAGAGGCTATGGAGCTTGCACGCATTGGTAACCGTTATCTTGCCGAGACAGAACCTTGGAAACTTGCAAAGACCGACATGGGTCGCGTGGCAACAATCCTCAACCTCTCGTTGCAGCTTGTTGCAAACCTCGCTATCGTATTCGAGCCATTCTTGCCATTCAGCAGCAAGAAACTGCGTGAGATGCTCAACATCGAAAACTTCGAGTGGACAAGCCTTGGAAGCACAACACTGCTTGCCGAGGGTCACGAACTTGGCGAGGTTGGCTTGTTGTTCGAGAAAATCGAGGACGAAACCATCCAGGCACAGCTCGATCGTCTGGAGCGCATCAAGAAGGAGAACGAGGCTGCCAACTACAAGGCAAACCCAATACGCCCAGAGTGTACATTCGACGATTTCATGAAGCTCGACATGCGTGTTGGTACAGTGCTTGAGTGCACAAAGGTACCAAAGGCCGACAAATTGCTGCAGTTCAAGATTGACGATGGCCTTGCAACACGCACAATCCTTTCTGGTGTTGCAAAGCACTTCAACCCCGAGGAACTTGTAGGCAAACAGGTCTGCTTCATCGCCAACCTGCCACCACGCACAATGCGCGGCATCGTGAGCGAGGGTATGATCCTGAGTGCCGAGGACAACGAAGGCAAACTCTCGTTGCTCACCGTTGCCCCCACAGCAAAGCCAGGCAGCGAGATAAAGTAACAGCAAAAAAGAGAATGACAAAGGAGAGCACTACACACAGTTTGAAACAGACCGTCGCAAAGGGAATGCTTTGGGGCGGTCTCAGTAACACTGTGTGCCAGTTGTTGAGCCTTGTGTTCGGCGTATACCTTGCACGCATCCTCAGCCCTGATGATTACGGACCCATTGGAATGTTGGCCATTTTCAGCGCAATTGCAGGCTCACTGCAGGACAGCGGTTTCGTGGCCGCTATTGCCAACCGCAAGACAGTGACACACGATGATTATAATGCTGTCTTCTGGTTCAACATCATCATTTCACTGCTGATGTATGCAGTACTCTTCTTTTGCGCACCACTCATTGCCGATTTCTTCAACCAGCCAGTCCTTGTTGATTTGTCGCGATACAACTTCTTGGGATTTGTAGTAGCCGGGTTCGGAATAGCACCGTCGGCCTATCTTTTCCGTGAACTGAAAGTTAAGCAGAAGTCGATTGCATTGATGCTTGCCATAAGCATAAGTGGAACTGTTGGTATAATCATGGCACTGAATGGCAACTCCTATTGGGGCATAGCCACACAAAGCATTGTATATGTCCTTGTGCGCACTGTTGTTTGCTGGTATTACACCCCATGGCGTCCAAGCCTAAAGGTAAACTTTGCACCTTTGCGCTATCTTTTTGCATTCAGTTACCGCCTGCTCATAACCAACCTGTTCCAACGCTTCAATTGGAACATTTTCTCGTTCATACTTGGAAAGTTCTACAAGCGCACAGATGTAGGCAATTACACAAAATCGGCCGAATGGTTCAATATGGGCGGAGAGATTGTCAACGGAATGGTAAATGCTGTTGCGCAGCCGGTACTAGCGAAGGTGGTAGATGACAGCGAACGCCAGTTGCGAGTTTTCCGCAAAATGCTTCGTTTTACGGCATTCGTGGCATTCCCGCTGATGTTCGGACTTTCACTTGTATCAAAGGAACTGATAATAATTGTCATTACCGAAAAATGGCTGGAGAGCGCCGAGATGTTGCAGATACTTGCAATTTGGGGAGGCTTCATGCCTATCCAATCAATGCTGACAAATCTTTTGGTAAGCCGTGGAAAAGCAAGGACATTCATGTGGTGCACCATTGTCCAAGGAGTACTTACACTCTCTATGCTATTGCTGTTACACCCTTATGGCATAAAGAATATGCTAATTGCGTACTGCGTATTCAATGCACTGTGGCTGCTAGTATGGCATAGGTTTGCCAACAAGGAGATCAAACTGACATTACAGATGTTCGTCAGCGACACACTACCCTATCTGCTGACTGCTGCAACTATAATGATTGCGACATATTTTGCAACAACTTTCATAACCAGTCCATACATATTACTCGCAGCAAGAATTGCTATTGCTGCAACGCTGTACATAGGTTTCAATTACCTTATGCGCAGCAAAGAACTGAGCGAAATTGTGAATTTCGTGTTCAAACGAAAAAAAGACCTGTGATATGAAAAAGATATTGTATGACAACCAGATGTTCACATTCCAGCGTTTTGGAGGTGTAACCAGATACTTTGCCGACCTAATGTACAACCTGCCGGCCGACGAATTTGTTGCCGACATACCTATGAGATATTGCGAAAACCATTATGTCACAGAGACCTACGGGCACAAGTACAAAACCATAAACTTCCCGAAAAACTATCGTATCAAGCGCCGCATATATGCCTTGGCCAACAACTATGTATCCAAGCAAGCAATCAAGCACAACGATTACGATATTTTTCATCCAACGTATTTCAGTCCATATTTTCTGGAAACAGTCAAAGAACGACAGAAACCATTTGTACTGACAATACATGATATGACATTTGAGCGGTATCCCCAGGATGTACTCATATATGACCGCACCATTCCACACAAGAAACGCCTCATCGCCGAAGCCGACCACATCATTGCCGTAAGCGAGAATACAAAACGCGACATTGTGGAATTGCTGGGTACAGACCCGTCAAAGATCAGCGTCGTGCATCACGGATATCGTCCGGTTGTAACAGCAAGCGACCAACTCTTTGACCGTTATGTCCTTTATGTGGGAGAGCGCAAGGGCTACAAGAACTTCCTGCCATGGCTATCGGCCATACGCTCAATCTTTAATCTCGACCCGGGATTGAAGATTGTGTGTACAGGCAGTCCCTTTACACACGCCGAGCAAAAACTATTCGCAAGATGGAATATTGCCGACCGCCTGCTGCATATATCGGCCAATGATGCACAAATGGTATCGCTCTACCGTCATGCACTGTGCTTTGTATTCCCGTCACACTATGAAGGTTTCGGCATACCCATTCTCGAAGCCTTCAACAACAACTGCCCCGTATGCTTGAGCAATGCCAGTTGTTTCCCCGAAGTTGCCGGTGATGCGGCTATGTTCTTTAATCCGAACGACGCACAATCAATGCATGACACCTTGAAAGAGGTACTTGCAAGTTCAACCCTGCGCGAAGAACTACGCCAAAAAGGAGCACTGCGCAGCAAGGAGTTCTCGCTCGAACGTATGGTTGAGCAGACATGTGATGTTTACCGTAAATTGTAACCAAAGGCCATGAGATTACGCATATCCGAAATATCACGTTTGTTGCCAATAGCAAAAAGACGTATTGCAAACACCTTGATTTCGTGGTTGCAAAAACTGTTGCTGACCGAAAAATACAAAAAGAATGTATTCAACAAGGAATACTCCAAGCATGTCCTGATGTGCCATTTGCCCGAGGCTTTTGACAAAAAAGAGTTGCCAAAATACCACTCGAATCTCACCGAATGCTACACAATAGCAAAGTGCTTTGACAAACTTGGATATTGCGTCGACTGCGTTTCACGCACAAAAACAGGCATAGACTACTCCAAGTATGATATTGTCTTTGGCATAAACGGAAATGCATTCATGGGTGCGTTTTCTACCGATGAAAAGGTCAAGCCGCTGAAAATATTCTACCCCGTAGGTGGAGAGACATTCTTCAATTACAGAGAAACGGCACTACGCAACAGAGATTTCCACGACAGGCATGGCAAATGGATGTTAAGTTCCAACAGATATCTCCCCGGTGATATAAGGGCATACTACGAGGCCAACTTGAGCGATGCCGTCATCTGCCTGGGAAATGAATATGTATTCAGCCATTTCGTAAACGAGGACAAGCATAAGAACAAATACCGTTGGTTACCAGCATTCTATTTCCCGACAATAGAGACACCAATAGAGAAGGATTTCGCGAAATGCAGGAAAAACATCCTTTGGTTCGGCAGTTCGGGAATGGTGCATAAAGGACTTGACATAGCTATTGATTTTGCGGTAGAACACCCCGAATACACGCTTCATATATGCGGAGGCAGTCGTTTGGAAACTGATTTCTGGAACCACTATACTCCAAAGATCAAAGCGTGCGACAATATACATCTGCATGGTTTTGTTGATATCGAATCTGCAAAATATGCACAAATACTATCACAATGCGGCATTCTTCTCAACCCATCCGTGTCCGAAGGAGGTGCAGTTGCAGTACTCAATGTACTTGGCAACGATGCCCTATTACCCGTGTACAGCAAGGCGACAGGCGTTGACTTATCTCATTGTGGCGTCTGTGTCACCAATGTAACATACAAGGATTTCGAGCATGCCATTCTTGAACTTGAGTCATTGCCTACAGAAGATTTTGAACAAAAGGCAAAGAGTGCCCATATACTCGTAAGGGAGAATTACACGATTAAACAATACGAGGAGCGGATGTACAACCACATAAAAGAAATAATAGAAAGAATATAATGAACAAGATGACTTTTTACAAGAATTTCAATTGGAAAAGCATTGTACCGCATGTAATTGCTGTACTTATTTTCCTCACACTGACACTTGAATATTTTAGTCCTGTACTCGAAGGCAAGGACATCAAACAGGATGACGCCATCGGCTCCATGGGCTGGGGTAAGGACGCTCGCGACTATCACGAGGAGAGCGGAGAGTACAGTTACTGGTCAAATGCCATGTTCTCTGGAATGCCTTGCAACTACACCTACTCCCCACAACCGGACAATGCATTCAAGCCTATCGGCGAGGTTTTGACACTCCATGTGTTCGGAGCATCGTACAGACACATAGGCTGTATATTCCTTACTTTTATTGGCTGTTACATCATGTTGCTTGCACTCGGATGCAAATCGTGGCTCAGTATTGCCGGTTCAATAGTTTACACTCTTGGATCATACAACTTCATCATCATCGATGCCGGACACATGAACAAGAGCCTTGTCATTGCAACCATGGCTCCTGTAATCGGCGGTATCATATTATGCTACAGGCGCAAGCTGCTGATTGGTTCATTGATAACACTTGTCTTTGCAGGACTAAACATATACTGGAGCCATCAGCAGGTGAGCTACTACCTGTTGCTCACAGTCATAATAATGGCAATAGTCTATCTCATATACGCCGTGCGCGAGAAGTGGCTCAAACACTATTTTAAGGCCACCGGAGTGCTTGCCGTTGTCGCAATTCTGGCAGCAGCACCGGCTGTAGGTATTCTGTTGCCGACGAGCGACTATGCAAAATCGTCAATGCGTGGCGGTTCGGAGCTTGACGTCAAGGATGGAGAAAAGTCATCAGGTCTTGATACCGAATATGCCTTTGCCTGGAGCTATGGCAAGGCCGAGAGTCTCACACTGCTTGTCCCCAACCTCTATGGCTCGGCATCGGTTTACAATGTTGGAACAGACAGCAAACTGTACAACGGATATCAGGATGCGATGATTGGCCTTTATGCCGGTATGGTTCAGGAAGGGAATCCGGGAGTGAGCAAAAGACAGGCCACGGATTATGTCAAGAGAAACCGCGAGATTATGAAGGGCATTGAAACCGATGCAGCAAACTTTGTCCGATATGCACCCACCTACTGGGGCGAACAGCCTGGCACATCGGGGCCTGTATATGCCGGAGCAATCGTATGCTTCCTTTTTGTACTTGGCCTCATCATTGTCCGCGGACCCGAAAAATGGTGGTTGCTTGGCGCAACAATCTTCTCGCTTGTACTGGCATGGGGAAGCAATCTCTCCGTCATCAACAACTTCCTGTTTGAACATATGCCACTCTACAACAAGTTCCGCGCACCGTCAATGGCATTGGTGATTACAACACTCACAATGTCAACGCTTGCAATACTTGCAGTAAAACGCGTTATCGAATCGGCGAAAGAGGGAAACAAAAACTTTACAACTATAGCCATTTACATAGCCTTTGGCATTGTCGGTTTTGTCACACTCCTCATTGCGGTGACGCCGGGAACTTTCTTTGATTTCACATCTGCCGCAGATGCACGTTTTGCGCATATGCCTGAACTGCTTGATGCACTGAAGCAACAGCGCAGAAGCATGCTTGTTGCCGACGCATGGCGTTCATTTGCCTTTATCCTTGCCGCAGCAGCACTTATGTGGTCATACACCAAAGTATGGTTCAAATTCAAGAATTATGCTTTAATCGGCGCACTTGGCGTACTGTTCCTCGTAGACATGTGGCCCGTTTGCAAGCGTTTTGTAAACGATGACAAGTTCATGCCCAAGAAGGAGACTACAGCAATACGCGAAACAGCGGCCGACCGCGAGGTGAAGATGCTCGCCGGCAACGACCCGCACTATCGCGTCTTCAACCTCACCGACCAAAATGGTCCTTTCAACGAGGCATTCACATCGTACAAGCACAAATCTATCGGCGGTTACAGCCCTGCCAAACTGGCGCGTTATCAGGACATCATCGAGAGATACCTGAGCCAAGGCAACATAAATGTAATCTCAATGCTCAACACCCGCTTCTTCATCACCCCCGACGGTGTTCAGGAGAACTATGACGCATTCGGCAACTGTTGGTTTGTCGACAACATAAAATGGGTGAATAGCGCCAACGAAGAGATTGCCGCCATTGAAAACGTTGATAAGCACACTGCATATATCGACAATATGTGGAAGAAGGATGTTGAAAACCCGGAACTGTACAACAACGGCGCTGCAGGAATCATCAGATTGACCGAATACCGAAACCCCGGCAACATCATCTACAAGAGCAACAGCGAGGCTCCAAAGTTGGCTGTCTTCTCCGAGGTCTATTACAAGACCTGGAAGGCATACATTGACGGCAAGGAGGTTAAACCAATTCGCGCGAACTACATCCTGCGCGCATTGCCAATCCCGGCCGGAGAGCACACAATCGAGTTCAAGTGCGTTGATGAGCTTATGATAAAGAGCCACAAATGGTCGCACTACATGTCAATCCTCGTATGGATTGTAATTGGTGGCGCTGTAGTTTTTGGAGTATACCGAAAGGTTTTGGAATATACCGCAAAGAAGTAAAGGTATGGGCAAGCAACCAAAGTTCTCCATAATAACAATAACCTACAATGCAGCACCGGTCATTGAGCCCACGCTGCAGAGCGTGCTGTCGCAGACATACGCGAACTACGAGTACCTGCTCATTGACGGCGGGTCAAAGGATGACACGGTTGCAAAGGCAAAGGCAAGCGGCATTGAGTTCGCGCACATAGTGAGCGAGCCCGACAACGGACTCTACGACGCCATGAACAAGGGCATTGCCCTTGCCACAGGCGATTACCTATGCTTCCTGAATGCCGGTGACGCCTTCTACGCCCCCGACACCCTGCAGACCATTGCCAATGCCGCAACAGCCGAGGACGAACTGCCCGATGTGCTCTATGGCGAGACTGCCGAGGTCGACGAGGCACGCAACTTTGTAAGGATGCGCCGCCTGCAGGCACCCAAGCAGCTCACATGGCGCAGTTTCAAAAGCGGAATGATGGTGTGCCACCAAGCATTCTATGCCAAGCGAGAGATTGCACCGATGTACGACCTTAAGTACCGTCTATCGGGCGATGTAGACTGGTGCATAAAAGTCATGAAAAAGGCAAAAAAACTCGTTAATGTAAACGCGACGGTAGTGAATTATTTGCAGAATGGGTTATCTTTGCAACACCACCGTGCCTCGTTGAAGGAACGGTTCCGGATAATGAGCAAGCACTATGGCCTGCTGCCGACTATAGGCCGCCACATCTGGTTCGTTATCCGCGCAGTGATAAAGAGATGAAACAAACTAAAAACTTATAACCATGTTTTCAAAAGAGACTTACATTGCACGCCGCCAGGCGTTGAAGGAGAAGGTTGGCAACGGTTTGTTGCTGTTCCTGGGTAACAACTTCACCGGAATGAACTATGCCGACAACGCATACCATTTCCGCCAGGACTCTTCCTTCCTATACTATTTTGCATCGGACTACGAAGGTCTTGCTGCAATCATTGACATTGACAACGACAAGGAGATAATCTTTGGCGATGAACTTACAATCGACGCCATTGTGTGGACAGGCGTGCAGCCCACTATCAAGGAGAAGTGCGAGCGTGTGGGCATCACACTCACACAACCTATGGCCGACCTTGCCACATACCTGAAGAGTGCACAGGCAAAGGGACAGGAGATCCACTTCTTGCCACCCTACCGTGGCGAGCACCAGGTTTGGTTGCAGGAGTTGCTTGGCATAAACCCAGCCGAGCAGGCTGCCAAGGCATCAATGAAATTTGTGAAAGCCATCATCTCGCAGCGTAACTACAAGAGCGAGGAGGAGATTGCACAGATTGAGGAGGCCGTTAATGTATCGGTCGATATGCACTGCGCTGCAATGCGTGCCGTACGCCCCGGAACAACTGAGGCTGAGATTGTAGCAGTGGTACAGGCCGAGGCGCAGAAGCACAACTTCGGGCTCTCGTTTCCCATCATCGCAACCATCAACGGCCAGACACTTCACAACCATGCATATGGCACAGCACCATTGAAAGATGGACAGATGCTGTTGCTTGACAGCGGTTGCGAGAACGCAATGCACTATGCCGGTGACCTCACCACCACCATGCCTGTAGGCACACACTTTACCGAGCAGCAGCGCACAATCTGCAACATCCTGCGCCGTGCTCATCTCACAGCGACAGAGAGCCTTCGCCCGGGTATTGAGTACCGCGAGGTACACAAGCTTGTGCTCACAGAGATTGCCAAAGGAATGATTGACCTTGGACTCATGAAGGGCGACCCTGTCGAGGCATCAGTAGCCGGTGCAACCTGTATGTTCCTGCCTCACGGTCTGGGCCATATGATGGGACTCGATGTTCATGACATGGAGAACTTCGGCGAGGTAAATGTAGGTTACGAGGAAGGCCGCACAAAGAGCACCCTCTTTGGTTGGAAGTCATTGCGCCTAGCCAAGGCTCTTGAACCGGGATTCGTGTTCACCGTCGAGCCGGGTATCTACTTTATCCCCGACCTCATTGACAAATGGCGTGCCGAGAAGCAGTTCACCGATTTCATCTGCTACGACAAGCTCGAGAGTTGGAAGACATTCGGCGGAATGCGCGGCGAGGAGGATTGGCTCATACTTGGTGACGGCGCACGCCGCTTGGGTAAATACAAGCCAATGTCACCCGAGGAGATTGAGGCAGAACGCAACAAATAATTAACAGTAATAATAAAACAATGTGGCGGCTATTCAAATAGCCGCCACATTGTTTTATCTATCTTTTCCGTTATTAGCCGATTCTACTTGCTATAGCCTCCTTCATTACCTTCTCTGCTCCAAGGATAATATCCTCGACAAT
>JAFOCD010000037.1 GCA_017381475.1 Bacteroidaceae bacterium | reverse complement strand
TGCACCTCTTGCACTCACAAGCGAGGATCTTGATCCTGCTTTGGTTGCTAAGGAGCGCGTTGTAGCTGAGGAGAAGGCTCGTGAGGAGGGTAAGCCTGAGAATATGATCGCTCGCATCGCTGACGGTCGTATCCAGAAGTATTACAAGGAGGTTTGCTTGCTCCAGCAGGGCTACTGCCAGAACGAGAAGATTTCTGTTGCTGAGTTCTTGAAGGGCTTCGACAAGGAGCTTACAGCTACAGGCTTCCAGCGTTTCACACTCCGTGCTGAGTAATTGAAACTTATATAGAATGGCAAGCGGTTCACTCAAAGTGAGCCGCTTGTTTTTTTTTTTGAGGGTGAAGGATGGGCGAAAAAGGCAGAAAGCCTAAAAAGCCTAAAAGGGCGAAAAGGCAGAATGCCGAACTGCAAATGTATATAAATCAACAGCATCCACATCGCAAGATGTGGATGCTGTTGATTGGTCAAGTATAGAGTATTTTAAATCTTCTTGTAGGTGCTGATTGTGTAGTCAACTCCATCTTCGGTTTCAATAGGGTTGTTTGTTCTTATCTTGAGTGTGCTGTTTGTCAGCTTCTCAATTTCCAACTTGGCACCAACACCATAAATGCCGATGACAATGTCGTCATCTTCTACTGTATATGGGAGGGGAGCGCTGTTTGGTGTATCGTTTGAGGTAATTGTAACAGTGCTTTGGGTGAATGTGTACTTCTGCCATTCGCCTTCCTGTGGCTCTGTGGTCTTTGTGTCACCATTCTCGTAATATACGGTTGTTGACTTGAGTTCCCATGTTCCTACAAGGTTGTTGGCACTCTTTTCTACTTCACAGCTTGTGAATGTGGTTACGGCAATGAATGCTGCTGCAATGAATGATGTGATTTTTTTCATTTTGTGTTTAAGTTTAGTGATTGAATGATTTGTTAATTATTTACTACAAAATTAGCACTTATTCTCTGGCTAATTTTATAAATATTGTAAAATTGCGGATTTTAAATGTTAATATGTGTTAATGTGAGTTGTCTGTTATTCAGTTAATGATGTATCTGTTGCCCAGTTTCTATCTCTCATCTCTACAAGACGAAAAGATGATTGATTCCTGTTTTGATATGTGTCGGTTATGGAATCCCCCTACACAAGGTCAATATGAGATATGGATTGTTCTTTTTCTAAAAATATTATTGTCAAGTTGTTAAATAATCTATTATAAGCAGTTTTGTGCTTTATTTTTTGTTATTTTGCAATAATTAAATTTATATAAAATGAAAAGGAAAGGATTTGTAGTTCTTGCATTCTTGATGTTCGTGGTTACTTTGGCTACAGCACAGACACGTGGCGTTGCACAGAATGCTATTCCCGGTGACAATACATTGCGCTACTATCGTCTTGCATTGCCTGTTACGGTATCGGCTTTTGAAGAGGATTTTGCAGGGGATTACGACAATGTCGTGCAATTCTGGAGCGAGTGTGAGGAGTTTGCCAATCGTATGTTTGTGCCGCTTGGCATCTGCTTCGATGTAGTCGAGGACAGCCGTCTTGTGATGTCGCAGCCCAATGTGATTGACGAAAACATATATAATATAGGTTTCGGTACGGAACTCACTGACAAGGCTGTGGGCTCTGATGCTTATGATGTGGGTATGTGGATACATCACAGGAGTGAGTTCGACGAGAATACCGGTCTTTCTATCGGCAACGGCGCATATAACAACTCTACAAAGAGCAATGGTTATGCAAAGACCGACAAATGGGTTGTGGCGCACGAGCTTGGACATATGTTCGGTGCCGATTTCCACACTTCGCAGGGCGAGGGTAGTCTTATGGACAATGAAGGCGAGTTCTTCTCCTATCCATCCATACTGTTGATACGCGAGGAGTCTGTAAAGCACGGCGTTTCGGGTGCTTATACATACAAGAGTGTCACCAATAGCGCTCCTGTCTTCGATACCAATGTGATGAAGGATACCTATAGGATTCCGCAAGGTGCCTGCATTGCAATACCTGTATCGGCAACTGATGAGCACGCTGTTACATACTCGGCAATTGGCTGCAGCAGTGCAGATATCAATGATGTCAATGGCGAGGACGGAATGGTGCCTCATTTCCGCTCTTTGGCTCCGCAGAGAACGGCTATAATTGACTATAGCCCCAAATACAGGGCTGATATCTATGACGAGGAGTTCTACTTTGTAACAGAAGGAACCGATGTTCCGTCAATGTCAGCGGGTACATATCCCATTGCTTTCCTTGCCAATGATATGCCTGAGGCTACCGGTTATGATTATCTCGCAGCCAATCCTTTCTATAGCAACTATTCAGTTTGGGATGCAACGGTGCAGATTGTGGGCGGAACTGCTTTCAAAGCTTCACTCGTTCCGCAGAAGAACAACTATTCGGCAGGGGAGACGGTAACCGTGACATGGGGCGTGAACAGCAACTATTTTACAAAGGATAGCCGCGTGCGCATCACAATGTCTGCAAACTATGGCAAATCATTCGATTATGTGCTTGCCGAGTCGGTGCCTGCGACAAACGGCAGTTGCGCAGTTGTGTTGCCTAATGTAAATGTTGGTTCGGTTGATGTCGATTTCGTTACAGCAACACGCTCAATGCGTGGCGGTATAATCAAGGTCGAGGAGATTGGCGGTGTTGCATATACACTTACTACACTTTCTCCCGAAAACGGCGGCGGCTTCACTGTTACAGGTGGTAGCTCTGAACCTGACCCGGTAGTAACATACACAGTTGCTGTTACAGCCGAGCCTGCAAACGGTGGCGTTGTTGCTGTAAATGGCAAAGATGTTTCGGCTACAGTTGAGGAAAATACACCAGTGGCATTGTCGGCTACCGCAAACGATGGATATACATTCGATGGCTGGTACTATTGTGGAGCGTTAGTGAGCAACTCGACTGAATATACGGTTACTGTTACCGCTAACGCGCAGTACGTTGCAAGGTTTAAGGATGTTGTTGTGGAACCAGAAGAACCACAGGTCGATGTGTTGACCGATGGCGCTGTGTATCAGATTCTTAATGTGAACTATACTAATCCACAGAAATATATTATTGACAATGGCAATACCAATGCACAGGCAACAACTCTTGGAACAGATGTAGCCGGCAGTGCGTGGGTTGTCTCAAAGAAGAGTGCGAACTGTTATTCATTCAAGAACAGCAGTACAAACCGATACCTCACCGGCACAATCGCGCAAAGTGGACGCTGGACAATGAGCAACAACGAGTCGGTTGTATATGTCTACAAGGAGAGCGACGGCCGATATTATATCTCGGCTGTTGAGCTTGCCGACCTCTCAACAAGGTCAATGTCGTGTGCCCATAACCCCGGTGACCACACCAACTTGGTGACATGGTACAACGTGGATGACAAGGGTGCTGCAATTCTACCTTCTATGTGGAATTTTATGGAGTATGTCGAGAGCAGCAAGGAAGCATCATATACAGTTACCGATGAAGCCGGCAATGTCTATAGTGGTACATATTCGGGCACAGCAGGTGTTGACAGGCCGGTATTTACAGGTGTCTATGGCTATGAGCTAGTCAACGAGAAATGGAACGGCAGCAATTATGAGGCTACAATCGTCTTCCCTTTTATTGTGTCAAAGGTTGGCGAGACACCAAATGAGATACTCATTTCATTCTTTAGCGAGAAGAGCAAGGTGTGGCGTGCAGTCGGCAATGATATCAAGGTACAGACAAACAACACCACCTATCCCGTTGACATGAGCGCCTTATGGTGCATATATCCTCGCTTCAAAGAGGGTAACTTTACATTCGTTATAAGGAATGTTGCAAACGGCAAGTATGTCTATTCCGCTGAGGCCGACAATACCAACAAACATAACAAGCAGGGAACAGTTGTGCTCAACGGCACACCATCAGAATTTGAATATGTGCATAATGGCGGAAAGATGGGATTCCGCTTTGCCGGCATGCAGAAACTCTATCTGTCAATCAACTCGGTGAACGACAATGATGTCTATCTTGGTGTCTATCCAAGCGTTCACAATGGAACAAAAATCTATGATTCACAGGTGAAAACCTATGGAGTGGCTGTAGGCGAGACCGGATATGCGACATTCTATGCCCAAGTACCGGTTGCCGTTCCCGATGGCGTCACTGCATATTATCTTGCCGAGAACGATGTGCATGAGGATTGGGTTGGGCTAACCGAAATCAAGGAAAAAGAGATCCCTGCCGGTGTTGGTGTTGTCCTTAACGCGAAGCCCGGAGTGTATGAGTTTGAGATTATAGAGAAAGCATCACTTGAAATAAGTAGCCTGTTTATGGGAACAGTAGCTGCGGAATATGTCACAGAAGAGGCTTTTGTACTCTATACAAACGATGGGAAGGCCGAACTTTGCAGGGCTGAGATGAACCAGACAGTCGGGGAAGGAAAGGAGCAGCAGAAAGCATTCCTCAATAATGGTCACAAGGCATACTTGCCTGCCGGCAACCTCAAACAAGGCGCAGCCTACAGTAAGTCTTTAGGTTTGTACTTCCCAGAAACAACAGACATTGAAAATGTGAAAACTGAAAGCGGAGAGGTGAAAGCTATCTACGATTTACAAGGTAGAAAGGTAGACACTCCAAGTAACGGTTTATATATAATCAATGGCAAAAAGGTTATTATAAAGTAAAATCGTAGATAGTTTTCACTGGAAGTACCAATAATCTTGTGCCGGGAGTGTATATTATCAACGGTGTTAAACGACCTGTTTGGTAAACTTTAATTATTTAAAATGTTATTATGCTCTGCAAACATTATGTTTGCGGAGCACAATTTTTAGTAATAATATATATGTTGACCCAAAGTTGACATTATTCGCACATTTGTCATCCTGACTATTCCTTAATCAAAAACACTAAAGATGTTTTATGAGCTTTAGCGAATAACGGATGTGAACCAACGGTCGACGCCCGAAGGGGCTAAAGTCAAGTCGAAGATTCTCTGAGATACATTGACAATCCTTGCTTTACGCAACCCACGCGGCAACACCTTTAGCGTTGCTTCGCGTGACCCATTGCTGCAAGCATTGTCGAACTAAATTTTCGCTTCCGCTCAGTATGACAAGGTACGCTCAGTATGGCAAGGTACGATTGGTATGACAAGGTGCGCTCGGTGTGAACAAGATAATTGTTCGTGAGTTATTCTTCGTTTGCTTTCTTAGAACTCTCTTGTGGCTCCAATATCTCTTCGATAAAGTTTTCCAATGAGTACTCGGCATCCATGCCTATTTTCTGGCGGAAGCGGTGGCGGAGCATCAATACGCTGCGTGGTGCAATTGCCAACAATTCAGCAATTTCCTTGTTGTCCTGTTTTAGTACGATGAGCATTGAAAGCAGCTCTTCGCGGCGTGTTATTGTCGGAACTCTTTCGCGGAGACGGGGAAGGAACAGAGGGTATAGCAGCTCGAAACGCTGACGGAATCTCGATTCGCCATTTTTCTGCAGAATTGAGGGTGTCAACGTCTCTATCTCCTGGCGGTTCTCTTTGTCGCTCATTATCTCTTCGAACTCCTGTGATATTATCTCTTTTTCTGCGTTTGTCTGATTAAGTTCACGTATAAGTGAGGCGAGTTTGTCGCCGGCCTTCTTTATCTGTGCTTTATGCTGCCTTTTTTGATAAAAAAGGAGTGAAACAACTGCCGAAATGATGACAACTGACAGAATTGTATATATGATGAACCATAGACGTTGGTTCGCCTGTTCAAGTCGTATGATTTCCAAATAGTGTCTCTGCTGTTCGGTCTGCAAATCGGTGATGGCTTCTACAAGGTTGAAGTTCAGTTTCTTTTCCTTCAGAGTCTCTTGTTCACGCAGCATCATAGCTGTGTATTGCTCTACTTTCTGCAGGTTGTTGTTTTGCAGGTAGTGGTTTATAATGGGTTTGTAGTCTGCTTGTATGTATATGTGTGAATCGCTTTGTTTCAGTAGCGAATACATGCTGTCCAACATTGTTTCTGCAAGCGTGTTCTGTCCGCACTTCAAATAGGTCTGTGCCAATTGGTGATATGCTTTGGCGCGGTTTGTGGCTGTTCCTTGTCGAGTTACCTGTTGCAGTTCCTGGATACCTGAATGCATGGAGTCGCCACCCTTGCCGGTCAGGTATATACCGTGCAATAGGTCTACATCTACCATTCCGCTATTGTAGGGTAGGGATTTGCATAGTTCTCTTGCTTTCTCGGTGTAGATGGCGACTGAATCGTTCTCACCTAATTGCAATAACGCGCGTCCTTTATTTATATAGGTCTGTGCAGAAACCATAGGATTTGTCTTCGTCATCTTTTTTTCAAACCGTATGGCTTCCGTTGCATATGAGTTTGCATATTCGGGCACATTCCAATAAAGGAAAAGGTCGATAATCATGTGCAGGCTATTCAGAACTCCTAAATCATCGTTTCTCCTTTGTGCTTCCTCCTTGCTTTGCAGGAACAGGTCCAGCGCCTTGCTCAGTTGTCCACCATGTTTGTAAATGGAACCAAGCATTGCCGTCACCCATTGTGCACCCGAGGTGTTCTTGCACTGCCCGGCTTGCTGCAGTGCTTCAAGGCACCAGTCGATTACCTCTTCCCGGTAAGATGGGTTGCTGTAAAATACAGCTGCTGCATAGGCATAATCACGGAAATAACGCTCGGGGGTGGCATGGTGGAGTGGAATAGTGAACACCTTCAATGTTGTCTCCTCTGCCTCTTTCATCTTCTCTGTGCGCGACAGAGCATAACCCATTACCGAGTAATAATCCCTTAAACATTGTTTTTGCAGGATAGGTGATGTGTTGAACAGTTCTTTCAAGGTGGATATACATGCCTCAGGTTCGCCTTTGCTCTGGAAGGTGTTCATCAACTGCATCAAGGCGTCGGTGTAAGTGAGCATTTGTTGCTTGTTGAATTCGTCTTCTTTAATAGGTTGCAACAGGTAGCTTTTATATGTTTCTATCGCCTCATTGTACTTGCCGTCATGCTGCAATCTTCTTGCCTGTTTGAACAGTTCTGCATTTGCAAAGCCTGTGCAACATATAAGCATTAACAGGTGAAATAGAAATATTCTTTTGCTCAAGAAAGGTGATTTCATGTTTCTTGTATCGTTATTATTTTATTGCAAATTTAAGTAATTTCTACACTGCTGCCTAAATCGCGCTGTTTACATTTCGGTTTACAAATGCTGTATTTGCTCTTATTTTATGCTTTACGTAAATTAAAATGTAGGATTCGTTTATTATAGTGTCAGTTAATATGGAAGTAACTTTGTACTTGCAAAACTATGCGCGCTCGATAAATGCGCCGGCATTGTCATAAAAACGATTTGAGAATTATTGAAATTTTATAAAAAATGAAACGAAAACTATTTTTCTTGTTTGCTGTCGCATTATGCATGGCGATGGCATTACCAACAAAGGCACAGACCGATGATACGGGAACTGCACTGGAGACGAAAAGTAAAAAGACACTTCCTTACCCCCGTGCAACCAAGGCTGTTCCGGCCTCGGCTATGGAGTACGATTCCATTGCAGGTTGTTTTGTGGTGCGCGACACCATTGTGCCATCCCGCGCGGCTGCACGTTCCGGTGCTGCCAGAACAGTTGTTACCCGTGCAGCAGTGGCTTATACCGAGGACGGTGTGCAGTATGGCTATTTCGGCGACCAGCTTTCGAGCGACAATATGGCCGAGATGAGGCAAATTGTTGAGTCGTGGACTACATTAATACCAAATATCGATATTGATGAAGTTCTTTCTCCTGCCCCGGATAAAGAGACATGGTATATGCAAATTGTGGGTGTCGACAATGATGACCTTGATGACGCAGACGGCGAAATGCGTATCTACAACGATATCGGTACTACTTGGAATTACAAGACTATTGCCATAGACAGCACCGCCTTGCGAGGCAACGAGCACATAAAGAAGGTTGTGTTCGAGGATTGTGCATCGGCATCGGAAAATGCTAATACCTATTTGAGAATGGTAATTCACGACGGTGCGTTCAAGGATTGCAAGAACTTGAAAGAGTTCAATATGTACTACCTTGTAACAGACGGCACTAATAACTATCAAATGCTATATCCCTGGGATATATACATAGGAGATAATGTATTTGACGGTTGTCACCCCGATTTCCGCATTGTGGTTGCTCCACAGTTGTATAACTACTTTATAGTTGATGACAACTGGGGTAAATATGCCGACAGGATTGTGGCATCGGACTACCTGCCTACAACTTATAACCCTATCAAATTTGAAGGTGTTACATACGACTATGCGGCCAACTCGCTGAATACATTGCCTACATCGGAACTTACCCGCCTGCAATCGTCGTGGTGGAATGCTGCCATTATTGGTGCAGAAGTTGCCATAGCAATAACTACTTGGGGAATAGCAAATTCATCAATCACATCAGCTAAAGCATCACTTCAAACATCAATAGAAGCAGCTAAAATTAAATTTGACTTTGCCAAATGGGCCTTGAACGATGCTGACTTTATATTAAAAACCGCGATAAAAGACGCGATAAAGTATAAGACTACATTCTTACTTCAATCTGCCAAAGACGCTCATAAGGTGGCTCTGCTTGCATATACTACAGCTAAAGAAGCATACACCGCTGCCCTTGGTGCTACAGTAGCAACCGATACATACTATATGATAGCTGCCGGAGTGAGCGCTACATCGGTTGCGGGTGTAAATGGATTGAGTTATATCGCCAATACTGTAGGAAATAAGGCACGTCGTGAGCCAACTTGGGCTATGACAGGACAATGGTTGTTTACAGAGAACAAGCATACCATCTACCATATGTATGTGAAAGATGTTGAAAACAGAGAGACTATTACACTGTATAATGACATAGGTTCAGCCTATAACTACAAAACTGTGGCTATTGGTCGTGATGCATTCCGTGGCAAAAACAATCTGAAAACTTTGAAGTTCGAAGATGTGAACACCGGCGAGATGTATGCGTCTATGACTGTTGTTATTCCCGACTCGGCGTTCCTTGGCTGTTCAAATCTTGAAACAGT
The DNA here is from genome assembly GCA_017381475.1 of Bacteroidaceae bacterium. Taxonomy (GTDB): domain Bacteria; phylum Bacteroidota; class Bacteroidia; order Bacteroidales; family Bacteroidaceae; genus HGM04593. The sequence goes on along the minus strand of JAFOCD010000037.1, from coordinate 15,085 downwards.
GGATTTGATTATGCGCAGCAACTACACCAACCGTGATGTTGCTCTTGGTCCTGAGAACTTTATCCTTTGTGGCGAAGATATCTTTGCCGGCTGCGACACTGCTAAACTGAAAATTCGTGTCGGCGCCGAAAAGTACGAAGAGTTTGCCGAAAATACTTATTGGAAAAAGTATAAGAACTGCTTTGAAGTGGTTGATGTACCTGAAAACATTGACTATGTCGATTTCGGTGCTCAATATAGCTACACATTTGAAAACAACACATTGAAAAAGCAAACCTATATTGGTGAACACAATATAGAACACGTGCATATCATTGGTCAGGATAATGAAGATCTCGCGAGTCAGGACGGTGAAGTGGGACTTTTCAATGATATAGGTGTCTATAACAACTACAAGCTTGACTATGTGAAGAATAAGGCCTTCTATGGCAGCGAGGAACTTAAGGGTATCTCTATGTTCGACCTCAAGGGTTCGGCAGGTTTCGGTGATGCCTATACCGACTTGTCGCTTGCGCTTCAAGACTCGGCTTTTGCCCATTGTCCCAACTTGGAGTATATCAATATGCTCTATTTCCGTACCGATGGAACCAACTCGGTAGAGCCGATGGACCCAAGCCGTGTGCTATTGGAGAGTGGTGTGTTTGCCGGCAGCGACAAGTTCAAGGTGAAGATGGTGACTACTGCCGTCGAGAGCTTTAAGGCCGATACCGCCTGGGCGAAATATGAAGACCGATTCCTCCCAAGTTTCATCTTGACAAAAGACCCTGTATTGATAGATATTTTTGAAGATTGCGGTATGGAGTATGAATCGCCAATTACAGGAGGAAGCTTTGACATATACGATGTAATGAAGGTTACCGACCCTGCAACATTGGATGGCAAGTTCCAAGGTAAGAAACTGACAGCATTCCACGACTTCAAGGCTTTTGAGTGCATAAATCTTGGCTATATTGGTGAGGCCTGGTTTAAGGATTGCGATAAGCTGCAGGCTATTGAGCTCCCCTCTACTATAGATATTATCGGTGCGCAGGCTTTCTACAACTGCCAGATGCTCGATGATTTGGTAATTCCCGCAAGTGTAAGCACAATTAGTCACGAAGCATTTGCAAATTGTAAAAACCTAAAGAGTATCACCTTCCTGTCAAACTCACCTGCTATTTTGATAGTCAATAATGTGTTTGATAATCTGCCCGAGGACTATGTAATCTATGTTCCCGAGGAGGCTGTAGATACCTACAAAGAGGAGTGGAGCCTATTTGCCGACCACATACAGTCTTTGAGTAACAAGCACACCGGTATCTATGAGGTTACACTTACCGAGCCGGGTACATTGGCCGAGGAATTGGGCCTTACCATTACCGGCTCTAACCCTCTTTCAGTTGCCGGTAACTATAGTAAATATGACAGTTTGAAGGTCGTAGGTCCTGTCAACGGTACCGATATAGGTGTAATTCGCATTATGGCCGGTCGCGATGTTGATAATTGTGAAGATATCTACCCCCGCAATCTTAAGTATCTCGACCTCTACGACGCACACATCAAGGCTGGTGGCGAGGACTACAACCAGGATGGTGACAATGACCGCATTACAGAGGATGATTGCATTGATACTTATATGTTCTGGGAACTCGATGTGTTGGAAACACTCATTTTACCAAAGAGTGTAACAAAGATTAAGGATTATGCATTCAATAACTGTAATGCGCTGAGACGTGTGGTCATCGGTGACAACACAAAGAGCATCGGCGAGGAGGTGACTCACGACAGCCCCATGTTGCAGGAGGTGATTCTGCTTTGCAATGAAGTCCCCGCAACCGATGCCGATGCGTGGTCGGAAAAGACTCCGATAGGTATTTTCTACACACCAAACTCTTCTCGTGACCACATTTCGGGCAGCCGGGTATATTACACTCGCGGTGACTCTATTGCTTCTCCTTTCGAAGATGATGCATTGTTGCGTGCATTGGCCGAAAAACGCATCTTCACAATGAATGATTTTGCAACCTTGGAAAGTGTCGATAATTTGATTAACGGCAATGGCGAGATAAAGAAATTCAACGAACTGATAATGGCTGTTGAAGTGAAAGAATTGGGCGATAATTCTTTGAGCGGTTGTTCTAATCTTGAAGAGGTGATGTTGCCTTTGTCGGTTGAGAGAATCACAGCCGGCGCATTCAGTGGCTGTTCTTCGTTGATGAAAGTCAATGCGTTTGGCGATACAATTCCAACTTTGGCCGATAATGCATTCGAAAGCCTTCCCGAAGACTTTGTAATCTACGTAGAAGCCGGCAAGGAAGATGCTTATCGCAAGGCTTGGCCTCAATATGCCGACCATATCCAAGGTTTCAAAAAGCAGACAGATGAGATAAAGGTTGTAACTGTGACCGAGCCGGGCACGCTAGGCGAGGCACTTGGCTTCACCGTAAATATGGATTCTCCAAGCGATGTGGGACGCATCGGTGGTGACTTCATCAGTATAAAGGCATTGAAGGTGAATGGACCTATCAACGGTAAGGATATCTCCGTGTTGCGTATGCTCGGTGGTCGCGATGAAGAGGATGGTGATGAGGTGGCATTGGCACGTATGACCTATCTCGACCTTTACGATGCCACAATCTGCACCGACCCCGACAACATCTGCTTCAACAGGGATGGCAAGAATAACTATGTCAAGAACGACAACGAAATTCCCGGATATATGTTCTGGAAACTCGACAAGTTGCAGACCGTCATACTGCCCAAGAATGTTACAAAGATTGATGACAATGCATTCTATGACTGCTTGAACATAGAGACAATTGTGGTGGGCGATGCTACAACATATATTGGTAATGATGCCTTCGGAAAGTGCAAGAACCTGAAAAATATCGTATTCCTGTGTAACGAGAAGGCGGTACTTGATGGCGATGTATTCACCGACCCTGTGTCCGACCAGCCCTATCAGGTAGAGAAAATGTATGTTCCGCTAAGTATGCATAACGCTTATGTGGCTGACCGTGAATATACAACACACACTAAAGAGTTCTGCTCAAATTATGACGAAGATGCGCTGTTCCGCGCCTATGGCTCGCACGCAGTGATGAGCGATGACCAGTTGCGTAATGTAACCAACATCAATGGCTGGTTTGTGCATCATAATGATATTACCGATCTCACATCGCTGGGCATCTGTGCTGTTGATAGCATTAACAACACTACATTCTCTTCTCTTGCAGGACTGAAAAAGATTACCCTACCTGCAACACTTACTGTTTTGGAAGAGAATGCATTTGCTGCAAATACAAAATTGCAATATGTAGACTTTGCAAAATGTGAGAACGGTGGAATTATAACCCAAAGTAATATTGCCGGGTTAGGTCTTAATCAAGATGCTCTCATTTATGCACCGGAAGACTTCACTGCTTCAGGCCTAATCAATGTTGTATATGGTAGCAAGGACAATCTGAAGTGTGACCATTTCACAATCTCTGACAATAGGGAATATGTTGTGCCACGTGAATTCAAGGCTGGCGCAATCAGTTATGACCGCCAGTTTGAAAAGGGAGAGAAAACGACATTGTGTCTTCCTTTCGGCATAAAGGTTCCTGCCGGTGTCAAGGCTTATATTATGAAAGGTGGGGTCGAGGACGGTATCTTTATCTCTCAGGTGGATAGCCTGGAGGCCGGAAAACCATATCTGGTTGTGGCTGATGAGGATGTGACATTGAGTATACAGGCTGAGACTTTGGTACCTGTTACTCCTGACAGATTGCCACAACTGACTGACGAGTATTTTGCAATGACCGGTACATTGACTCCGATATCGAAAGCGGAGGCCGCTCAGAAGTCTCTGTATATTCTTGGCGACGATGCTTGTTGGCACTTGGTAAAGGATGCTAAAGACGTTGAGCCTGCATTGGTGCGTTACCGCGCTTTTATGCAGGCAACAAACGGTACCGGCCCCGATGTAGTCAATATGTGTGAGTACGTTGATGAGTTGGCAATTGCTGACGGCAACATTACTGCATTCGAGAACCCAGAGGAGAAGGTTGTCGGTACCCTGTCATATACCCGCACTATCAACAATGCTTGGAATGCCCTTTATGTTCCGTTCCAGATTGAGTTGACCGAGGAACTGCTTGCGAATTACGATGTTGCATATATAAATGATGTGCGTAGTTATGACTGGAACGATGACGGTGAACTCGATGACTGGGAAGTGGAGATTATAAAGATAAAGAAGACAGGTAAGCTCAAGGCCAACCATCCTTATGTAATACGACCGAAGAGTGAAGATGCGCAGAACCTGAACATCACCCAGCACAATACAAAATTGCACTCTACAGCTCCAGACAAGCAGATTGCGCTTACTTGCTCGTCTGTATATAAACAGTATACGATAAAGGGTATATACTCAAAGAGTGTAAGTGCAAATCTTGACAACGGCAATTATGTATATGCCGTTAACAAAGTCGGTGAATGGCAGAAGATGGCGTTGAGTACATCTTTGGTTCCTTTCCGCTTGTATTTGACTATGGCCAACAGCGATGGCTCAAGTATGAGTGACGGTGATGTTGTTGCTCAGTCAATCCGTATGCGACTTGCAGGCGAAGAGAACGAGGATGGCACAACTGTCATCTATGATGTAGAGGCTGATGAAGAACTGAAAGGTGAAAACGGAAAGGTGAAAGCTGTTTATGACTTGCAGGGACGTCGTGTACTCGAACCTAAGAAGGGTGGTATTTATATTGTAAATAACAAGAAAGTGATATTTTAAAATAATGGATAATTTACTGACGGCGAGCGCCGTCAGTGAATATAAAAAGCAATTATGAAGAAAGAGTATATCAAACCGGAATTTGTAGTAGTGTGTGTTGTTGCCGAATCAATGTTGGCCCTGTCGGACAACAGAGAGAATATGGGCAGCAACGAGACACCGGGTGGTCCTGATGATTTCAATGCCGGTGCCAACCGCGGCGAGTGGGGTAATTTGTGGAAGAACGGTAAGTAAGTTCTCCCCCTTATATAAGAAACCGGCAACTGAGAATTTCTCGGTTGCCGGTTTCTTATATAACTTTACTCAAACGACAGTTCCAGTTGCTTTGGCTCCTCTCCCAATAGGTTGAACGACATTCTGTGATAGGGTGTCACTCCGTGTTCGCGGATGGCGGCGCGGTGCTTGGCTGTGGGGTAGCCTTTGTTGCTCTGCCAGTCGTACATGGGGTATTCTTGTGCCAGGCGCATCATATAGTCGTCGCGGTAGGTCTTTGCTAGGATTGATGCGGCTGCAATGCTCATATATGTAGCATCGCCCTTTACAACGGTGTTGTGTGTTACGCCGGGGTAGGGGGTGAACTTGTTTCCGTCGATGAGCAGATGCTGTGGGCGTGTTTTTAGGCCATCGACGGCGCGGTGCATGGCAAGGATTGATGCGCGCAGGATGTTTATCTTGTCAATCTCCTCTGCGGTGACAATGCCTACTGCCCAGGCTACGGCTTCGCGCTCTATGACCTCGCGCAACTGGTAGCGTTGTGCCTCAGTGAGCTGCTTGGAGTCATTTAGCAATTCGTTGCTAAAGTCGGGCGGGAGAATGACTGCGGCTGCATATACATCGCCGGCAAGGCATCCACGGCCGGCCTCGTCGCATCCGGCTTCAATTATTCCTGCTGTCTGGTAGGGCTTTAGCATCAGGCAAACATATTTATGGCTCTTTCGATGCCTTTTATGAGTGAATCGACCTCTTCTTTTGTGTTGTATGCGGCAAACGATGCGCGCACGGTGCCGGGGATGCCGAGTGCATCGATGAGTGGCTGGGCGCAGTGGTGGCCTGTGCGTATTGCAATGCCCAGGTGGTCAAGGATTGTGCCCATGTCAGCTGGGTGTATGTCGCCCACAAGGAACGAGATCGCCGAGCCGTCGGGGGTGCCGAATATGCGCATGCCGGGCAACTGACGCAGTTTCTCAAGTGCGTATTGTGTGAGGCTGTGCTCATGGGTGGCAATGTTGTCAATGCCAATGCCCTCGACCCATTCGAGTGCCTTGCCAAGTGCTATGGCACCGATATAGTCGGGGGTGCCAGCCTCGAACTTGTATGGCAGTTCGTTGTATGTGGTCTTTTCAAAGCGCACGGTCTTTATCATCTCGCCGCCGCCATGATATGGCTGCATCTCGTTGAGCCATTTCTCCTTGCCATAGAGCACGCCGATGCCTGTGGGGGCATAGACCTTGTGTCCGCTGAAGGCGAAGAAATCGGCATCGAGTTCCTGTACATCTATCTTTATGTGCGGTGTGCTCTGTGCTCCGTCAATGAGCACGGGAACGCCGTGGCTGTGGGCAATGTCAATAATCTCCTTTACGGGGTTGGTGACGCCAAGCACGTTTGATACATGTGTTACGCTCACAAGGCGTGTGCGCTCGTTGATGAGCAGCTTGTATGCTTCGATGTCGAGCGTGCAGTCATCCTTTATTGGAATGACGCGCAGTGCAATGCCTATGCGATCGCGCAGCATCTGCCAGGGCACGATGTTGCTGTGGTGCTCCATTGTGGAGATGATGACTTCGTCGCCAGCCTTTAGGAATGTGCCACCGAAGGATGATGCCACAAGGTTGATGCTCTCGGTGGTGCCACGGGTGAAGATAATCTCGTGGTTGTGCTTTGCACCGATGAAACGACGCACGGTCTCGCGCGCATTCTCCATTGCTGTGGTGGCTACCTGCGAGAGGTGGTGCACACCACGGTGAACATTGGCATTTGTGGTGCAGTAGAGTTCACTGATGGTGTCGATGACGCAGCGCGGCTTCTGCGTGGTGGCCGCGTTGTCCAGGTACACGAGCGGTTTGCTGTGTACTGTCTGCTCCAGAATGGGGAATTGCTCTCGTATGTCGTCTATGTTGTACATTTTACTGCTTTTTATTTACACAGGTTGCAGCCTTTGCATTTGCCAAGTTCGCCGCGGAAACGCTTCTCGATGAGAATGTGAAGGCGCTCCTTGAGCGGAACGATGTCTATGTTCTCAATGACCTCGCCCGCGAATGCGTACATGAGCAGGTGGCGTGCCTCGTCGGCAGGGATACCGCGCTGTTGCATGTAGAAGAGTGCGCTATCGTCGAGCTGTCCCACGGTTGAGCCGTGGCTGCACTTTACATCATCGGCATAGATCTCGAGCTGTGGCTGTGCGTACATGTGTGCGCAGTTGGTGAGGCACAGGTTACGGTTGGTCTGCTGTGAGACGGTGTGCTGTGCATCGGGGTATATGTGCATCTTGCCTGCAAAGACACCGGTCGATGACTCGTCGAGAATGTATTTGTAGAGCTCGCTGCTTGTGCAGTCAGCCACTTTGTGCTCAACGAGTGTGTGGTTGTCGATGTGCTGTGTTTTGTCGCCGATGGCAAGTCCGTTGATGCTTGTGTCTGCTCCGCGCCCGTTAAGCGCAACGCTTGTGCAGTTGCGTGTGAATCCGTTGGTAAGTGTCACGCAGCAGTGGTTGAAGTGGCTGTCGGCCTCCTGCTTTACAAGCATTGTTGCCACGCGTGTGTTGCTGTTTGCAGTCTCCTCAATATCGTAGATGTTGAGCGAAGCACCTGCTCCCACAAAGACCTCGGTGACGAGTGTCGAGAGCGACTGCTTCTCATGTGACGAGTGGTCACACAAGAGGATGTTTGCCTTGCTGTTCTCCTCGAGGATAACGAGGATGCGGCGGTTGAGCAACATCTCTACATTTGCCTGGATGAGCGAGACAATCTGTATTGTCTCCTCGACAACGATACCACGAGGGACATAGAGCACCACACCGTCCTGTGCGAACATTGTGTTGAACTGTGCTATGCTGTCGGCATCTGCGGCAAGGCTGTTGTAGTATTTCTCGAGCAGGGTGGGGTGGCTTGTGGCAACGGCATTGAGGCTGCCGAGGATTACTCCCTGTGGTAGCTCGCGGCTGTGGCCTTCGGCAGGGCTGTAGCTGTCATTGACAATATAAACCCTATGCGATTTGAGGTTGGGGACATCGCAATGGAAGATTGTTCCTGCGCTGATGCCCGACTCGGCACGCTTCAGGTTCATTCCGTAGTCGATGCCGAACTGCTTGGCAACGGGCGTGTTGAGCCATGCCTCGTCCTTGCGGGTGGGGAAGCCTGCAGCCTTGAATCGCTCGAAAGCCTCCTGGCGCTTGCTGTTGAGCAGTGCTGCACAGGCGCTGTCAATCATGTCCCTGTTCTGCCCGAACAGTTCTATGTATTCCTGTTCGTTACCCATCATTGGTTCTCGTTTTTAATCCAGTCATATCCGCGCTCCTCAAGCTCCTGAACGAGTTCTGGGCCTGCGGTCATTACTATGCGGCCGTTGTAGAGCACGTGAACGATGTCGGGCTTGATGTAGTCGAGTAGTCTCTGGTAGTGGGTGATGACGATGCTTGATGTGTCGGGGCGCTTCAGTTTGTTCACGCCCTCGGCTACAATGCGCAGTGCATCGATGTCGAGACCTGAGTCGGTCTCGTCGAGTATGCTCAATGTCGGCTCGAGCATTGCCATCTGGAATATCTCGTTACGCTTCTTCTCACCACCGCTGAAGCCTTCGTTCACCGAACGGTTGGCGAGCTTGCTGTCGAGGTTAACGAGCGCACGCTTCTCGCGCATGAGCTTGAGGAAGTCGCCGGCACTCATGGGCTCCTGCTTCAGGTACTCGCGCTTGGCGTTGATGGCTGCGCGCATGAAGTTGGTGATGCTCACACCGGGTATCTCCACCGGGTACTGGAACGAGAGGAAAAGTCCCTCGTGGCTGCGGTCCTCGGGAGAGAGCTCGAGCAGGTTCTTGCCCTTGTAGACTACCTCGCCCTCGGTGACGGTGTATGCAGGGTGTCCCACAAGTACATTGCTGAGTGTGCTCTTGCCCGAGCCGTTGGGACCCATTATGGCGTGTACCTCGCCTGCCTTGATGGTGAGGTTTATTCCTTTAAGTATCTCTTTGCCATCGATGGTGGCGTGAAGGTTTTTAATTTCAAGTAAATTTTCCATAATCCTCGTTTGTTTATCATCCTACTGCTCCTTCGAGCGAAACGCTCAGCAACTTCTGTGCCTCGACGGCAAACTCCATGGGGAGCTTGTTGAGCACCTCGCGTGCATATCCGTTGACGATGAGGCCGATAGCCTCCTCGGTACCTATGCCTCGCTGGTTGCAGTAGAAGAGCTGGTCTTCGGAGATTTTTGATGTCGTAGCCTCGTGCTCCACAATGGCGCTGTTGTTGTGTATGTCCATGTAGGGGAAGGTGTGTGCGCCGCACTTGTCGCCCAGCAACAGTGAGTCGCACTGGCTGTAGTTGCGGGCATTGTCGGCATTCTTGCTCACACGCACGAGTCCACGGTATGAATTCTGGCTCTTGCCGGCCGAGATACCCTTGCTGATGATGGTGCTTCTGGTATTCTTGCCCAGATGAATCATCTTGGTTCCGGTGTCGGCCTGCTGATAGTTGTTGGTGAGTGCCACAGAGTAGAACTCGCCCTGTGAATTGTCACCACGCAGTATGCAGCTTGGGTATTTCCAGGTGATGGCCGAGCCGGTCTCAACCTGTGTCCACGACAGCTTACTGTTATTGCCACGGCAGTCGCCGCGCTTGGTGACAAAGTTGTACACACCGCCCTTGCCCTCGGCATCGCCGGGGTACCAGTTCTGCACGGTGCTGTATTTCACCTCGGCATTCTCGTTCACTACAATCTCTACGATGGCGGCGTGGAGCTGGTTCTCGTCGCGCATGGGGGCTGTACAGCCCTCGAGGTACGAGACATAGCTGTCGTCATCGGCAATGATGAGCGTGCGCTCGAACTGGCCTGTGTTGGCCGCGTTGATGCGGAAATAGGTCGAGAGCTCACGGGGGCAGCGTACTCCCTTGGGGATGTACACAAATGAACCGTCGCTGAACACGGCTGTGTTTAGCGCTGCAAAGAAATTGTCGCGGTAGTTGACTACCGAGCCAAGATACTTGCGCACGAGTTCGGGGTGCTCCTGTATGGCCTCGCCCATTGAACTGAATATGATGCCTTTTTCTTTGAGTTCTTCTTTGAATGTGGTCTTTACCGACACGGAATCCATGACGGCATCGACTGCCGTACCGCTGAGTGCAAGACGCTCCTCAAGGGGAATGCCAAGTTTCTCGAATGTCTTCATCAACTCAGGGTCAATCTCCTTGTTCTTGTTGTCCTTGTTCTTCTTCAAGGGGTCGGCATAATAGGATATAGCCTGGTAGTCGATAGGCGGAATATCCAGATGTGCCCACTGAGGCATCTCCATTGTGAGCCAATGCCTGTAGGCAGTCAAGCGGAACTCAAGCATCCACTCGGGTTCGTTCTTCTTGCGCGAGATGAGTCTTATGGTCTCCTCGCTGAGTCCGCTTTCTATTATGTCTGTCTTTATCTTGCTGACAAAACCGAATTCATAGGCCTTGTTCGCAAGTTTCTTCAATATATTGTTCTTCTTCATCAGTCGTTAACTCTTTCTTTGCCTCCTCAATGACCCAGATGGATCTGCCTACAATTTCCTTGTATAACAAGGATTCTCTCTGCGATGTTTTGCCCAGCACCATGTTGTCGGGCGCGAAACGGTCGCTGATGTGAACTATGGCAGCAAGCAACAGCGCTGCAATGTAGGTGAAGAAGAGGGCGCCGATGACGCGTTCAACTGCTCTGAGGTGGATTGCATCCAAAATGCCTGAGACTAATTTCCCGGCAAAATGCACTATCACTATCACTATTCCAAGAATAAAGGTGAATGCAAGTGTCTCGCAGAACACCTCGTTCCACCCGGTCTTGTCAAGTATCCATGCCCCAACCCTTGGGTACAAGACTAGCGCCTGGAGCAGGCCTATTCCAATGCCTGCTCCAAACGATATCTGTTTCACTGCTCCAACCTTGTAGCCAATGATGCTTCCAATGACTATCATTACCAGCAGGAGCACGTCCAAAAGGTTCATATATTACAGTTTCTGCTTAACTTCAACCTCTACAAATGTTTCAATGATGTCGCCCACCTTGATGTCATCCTGTGATGTGAGGCTGATACCGCACTCGAAGTTTGTACCAACTTCCTTCACATCCTCCTTGTAGCGCTTGAGTGCTGCAAGTGAGCCTGTGTGGATAACGATACCGTCGCGGATGAGGCGTGCACGGTCTGTGCGCTTAACCTTACCCTCGCGTACCATACAGCCGGCAACGGTTCCAACCTTGCTGATGTGGAATGTCTCGCGTACCTCGATGGTTGCGGTAATCTCCTCCTTAACGATTGGAGCAAGCATACCCTCCATAGCGGCCTTCACCTCCTCGATAGCATCGTAGATGATAGAGTAGATGCGGATGTCTACACCCTCGTTCTCGGCAACCTTGCGCGCTGTAACTGAAGGACGCACCTGGAAACCAACGATAATGGCATCCGACGCTGCTGCAAGGCTCACGTCGCTCTCCGAAATCTGACCCACAGCCTTGTGGATAACATTTACCTGGATAGTCTCGGTAGAGAGTTTGATGAGTGAGTCGCTGAGGGCCTCGATAGAACCGTCCACGTCACCCTTGACAATGATGTTGAGGGTCTGGAAGTTACCGAGGGCAATGCGGCGGCCCACCTCGTCGAGTGTAAGCATCTTCTGTGTACGCAATCCCTGCTCACGCTGCAACTGCTCGCGCTTGCCGGTGATTTCGCGTGCCTCGCGCTCGCTGTCGACAACATTAAATGTGTCACCAGCTGCAGGTGCACCATTAAGACCAAGGATAAGTGCTGGCTCGGCTGGGCGAATCTCCTTGATGCGCTGGTTACGCTCGTTGAAGATAGCCTTTACCTTACCCCACTGTGTACCGGCAACAACAATGTCACCAACCTTCAATGTACCGTTCTGCACTAGTACGGTTGCTACATAGCCACGACCCTTGTCGAGTGTTGACTCAATGACAGAACCGGTTGCCTTGCGGTTGGGGTTCGCCTTGAGGTCGAGCATCTCGGCTTCGAGCAATACCTTCTCCATGAGTTCCTCGACACCCATACCTGCCTTTGCCGAGATTTCCTGTGACTGGTACTTTCCGCCCCAGTCCTCGACGAGCATGTTCAGGTTAGCCAAAGACTCCTTGATTTTGTTAGGATCGGCTGTTGGCTTGTCGCATTTGTTGATTGCGAATACAATGGGCACACCGGCTGCCATGGCGTGGTTGATAGCCTCTTTTGTCTGGGGCATCACATTGTCATCGGCAGCGATGATGATGATTACGATATCAGTGATCTTGGCACCACGGGCACGCATGGCAGTAAACGCCTCGTGACCTGGAGTGTCAAGGAATGTGATGTGCTTGCCGCTCTCCATCTGTACATTGTATGCACCGATGTGCTGTGTAATACCACCGGCCTCACCGGCGATTACGTTTGCCTTGCGGATGTAGTCGAGCAACGATGTCTTACCGTGGTCAACGTGTCCCATCACAGTGATGATTGGTGCGCGTGGTACCAAATCCTCCTCTGTATCGGCATCCTCCTCAATTGCGTTGGCAACCTCGGCGCTCACATATTCGGTTGTGTAACCGAACTCCTCGGCAACGATGTTGATGGTCTCGGCATCGAGACGCTGGTTGATTGATACCATCATGCCAATGCTCATGCAGGTTGCGATAACCTGTGTAACCGAGATGTTCATCATGCTTGCAAGCTCGTTCGCAGTAACGAACTCGGTGAGCTGCAGAACCTTGCTCTGTTCCATCTCCTCGTTCATCTGCTGCATCTGGCGCTCGGCAACCATGTCGCGCTTCTCCTTGCGGTACTTGGCCGACTTGTTGCTCTTGCCACGGTTGGTGAGACGGTCTAGTGTCTCCTTTATCTGCTTTGATACATCCTCGTCACTAACGTCGTTCTTGTCGAAACGCTTGTGCTGGCGGTCGCGGTCCTTGCGGCTACCCTGTGACTGGTTGTTATTGCTCTTGTTGCGGTTTGCACTCCAGTCCTTGTTGTCGCCACCGTTATTGTTGTTCTCCTTTACATCATTGATGTCGACACGCTGGCTGTTGATGCGCTGGCGCTTCTTCTTCTCGCCACCCTCGTGGTTCTGGCGCTGTGCCTCGCGCTGCTGCTTACGCTGCTCCTCGCGCTGCTTGTCCTTCTCCTCGCGCTCCTTCTTCTTCTCCTCCTTACTCTTCTTCTTGGGACGGGTAGACTGGTTAATCGACGAAAGATCAATCTGGCCCATAATCTTCAACTTCGGAGCTTCAAGCTCCTCAACCTGAGTGAGCTGTGGCTGCGCAGTCTCTTGTACCTCAACCTTTGCAGGATCCTCAACAATAGGCTTAACCTCCTGCACTGGCTCCTTGGCTGGTACAGGTGCGGTAGCAACTGGTTCAGCCTTCTTTGGCTCTTCCTTCTTTGGCTGTGCAGTCTTTCTATTGAGTGCGTCAAGGTCTATCTTGCCGGTTATCTTGATTGTTGGCTGCTCCTTCTTTGGAGTTTCCTTTACAACAGGCTCGGCCTTCTTCTCTTCAACGACAACGGGCGCAACAGCAACTGGCTCTTTTACCACAGGTTTCTCCTCAATAATCGGAGCAGCCTTGGGCTTCTCCTTGTTAAGGCGTTCCTTGGTAAAGTTGTCCGATTGCATGCGTGCCTTCTTGTCGGCGCTGAACTCCTCAATTAGCATCTCGTAACCGGCTTCGGGGACAACTGCGTTAGGGTCTTCCTTTATCTCGAAGCCCTTCTTCTGCAGGAATTCCACGATGGTGGAGAGGCCAATGTTGAGTTCCTTTTGTACTTTATTTAGTCTAATTTTCATTCGTAATCTTTTTTATAGGTTTTCCTGTTGTTTATTCCTCGTCCTCGAACTCTGCCTGAAGCACTTCGATTACATGGTCAACTGTGTCTTCCTCAAGGTCGGCTTTCTCAATGAGAACCTCGCGTGGAGCGTTGAGTACTGCCTTCGCAGTGTCGAGACCGATACCCTTGATGGCCTCAATTATCCACTCCTCAATCTCATCGGCAAATTCATCGAGGTATATGTCATCCTCCTGCTGCTCGTCAATCTCGCGGTATACATTGATTGTGTACTCGGTGATCATACTTGCAAGCTTGATGTTGAGACCGTCCTTACCGATAGCAAGTGAAACCTCCTCTTTCTTGAGGTTTACATCGGCAACTTTCTGCTCCTCGTTGAGCTTGATCTCCTGGATCTTTGCAGGGTTGAGGGCGCGCTTGATGAAGAGCTCGATGTTTGATGTGAATGGGATTACATCAATGTTCTCGTTGCGCAACTCGCGAACGATACCGTGGATACGTGAACCCTTTACACCAACGCAAGCACCTACTGGGTCAATGCGCTCGTCGTATGTCTCAACAGCAATCTTGGCGCGCTTGCCTGGGATGCGTGCAATCTTCTTGATTGTGATGAGACCGTCGTTAATCTCGGGAACCTCGAGCTCGAAAAGACGCTGGAGGAACATTGGAGATGTGCGGCTGAGGATAATCTTTGGGTTGTTGTTCTGGTTGTCAACGCGTGCAACAACAGCGCGCACGTTATCGCCCTTGCGGTAGAAGTCGCTTGGAATCTGCTCGCTCTTTGGGAGGATGAGTTCGTTGCCCTCATCGTCAACAAGAAGGAGCTCCTTCTTCCAAATCTGGTAAACCTCGGCGCTTACAATCTGACCAATTCTCTCGCTGTACTTGTGGTAGAGGCTGTCCTTCTCCAGCTCAAGTATCTTTGAAGCAAGTGTCTGGCGCAGGTTGAGGATTGCGCGGCGGCCGAACTCGGCAAAGTTTACGATTTCACTAACCTCTTCGCCCTCCTCGAATGTGTCATCGATGAGCTGTGCCTCGCTAAGTGATATCTCGAGGTTGCTGTCCTTTACCTCGTTGTCGGCAACAACAATGCGACGGCGCTGAATCTCGAAGTCACCACGGTCGGGGTTAACGATAACTGAGTAGTTCTCGTCTGTGCCGAAAAGGTTAACGATTACTTTGCGGAAACTCTCCTCGAGTACGCTGATCATTGTTGTGCGGTCGATGTTCTTCGACTCCTTGAATTCTTGAAATGTATCAAGAAGGCTGATTGTTTCTTCTTTCTTTGCCATTTTATTTAAAATTTATTATGTATTTCGTGTATTT
>JAFOCD010000036.1 GCA_017381475.1 Bacteroidaceae bacterium | reverse complement strand
GGTCGAATTCAACGAATGCGCCTGCGCCTGTGCCTGTGTATGGCTGTGTATGTACCAATGTGCCTGGTGCTGTTGAGCCGCCGTAGTAGATGTTGATGTCGCCTGATGACTGTGCGAAGTCGAACAATGCTACCTTGGTGAGGAATTGACCATCGTATGCGCTGATTGCATTTGATGGGAACATGACGCCCCACATGAATGATGCTGGACCGCCGATACCGTCTTCGTTGACGCCGTTGTCATAGTACAGCCATTCTGTTGTTGCGTTTGAATATGGCCAGATCAATTTTGCTCCGAATGTGCCGTCTTCGTTGTATTGGTATTGACCGAAGAGTTTTTCTGGAGCGATGCAGTCGATGATGTATTCTGCTTCTGTGCAGTCTGCTTCTGACATTGCATAGTATGTTGTATCCATTGCGCCGCCGTAAACTACTTGTACGCAGTATTCGTCACCTAATACGCCCTTCTTGTCTGTGTATGCTTCGCCTTCAACTGGTTGTTTTGTGATGAGTTCGCCGTTGCGGTAGATCATAACGCCGAGGATTTCAGCGATAGCGTATTCTTCTACTTCTGGTTCTTCTGGAGCTTCAACAGCTTCGAAGTAGCCGCGGAGCATCCATGTGCATGGGATGCCTGCTTCTGTTACGTCGAACCATCCGTCGCTTGCCAAGTAGATCCAGCGTCCGTCAGCGTCGCCTGTGTCAGTGCATTCTGCTGCTGGGTAGTTTGTACCGTCGTTGGTGTTAAATACGATCCATACGTTTTGACCTTCTGGGTCAACTGCTTCTGTCAATGGAATTTCAACGAAGTCGTTGATGCCTGTCCATGTGTATGCTTGGTTGAGGACTGATGCGCCTGGTTCATTGTCGCCACCTAAGCAGATGTCGAATGTGCCGCTTGTTGCTACTCTGTCGAATGCTGTAACCTTTGTCAATGCACCGAGTTCAGCGATATCTGCTGCGCGGAGCTTGATAGCCCAGCTGAATGATTGTGGACCGCCGATAGCGTCTTCGTTAACGCCGTTGTCATAGTATGCCCATGTGCCTTCCTTGCTGTCTTTACCACCTTCAACAGAAACTTTAACATCATCGATATTCAATCTGAATTCGCCATAGCAGTTGAAGTGACGGATAGCAACCCAGATATTTTGACCTGCGTATGCGCTTAAGTCAGCTGAGAATTCTGTCCAAGGTGTTCCACGTTTACCACGTTTAACGTTATCATTCTTATCGTCTTCAGCAATAATCCATTCTGCTACTGTTGTGAAGTCTTCTGCTAATTCATTACCTGTTGTTGAAACTGCAACACCAAAGTATTCTTCTGGCCAGTTTTCATCTTGAGCGCGAGCCATGAATGAAAGTGTTGTACCTTGTTGAGCTTCAATCTTAACAGGGATGATTAAGTAGTTGTCTGGTTCAAGTGAACCTGCACCTTCACCATTATAATATGATTCTGAATACATGCAGTTTGTTCCACTGAATGCATTTACATCTTCATAATCTGTTGAGTAAACCCAATTGAAACCGTCGCCGTCAGCGTCAATCATTGGCCATCCTGTGTATCCTGATTCAAAGTCTGTGAAGAATGAGCTAGCTGTTTCTTCTACTTCTGGAGCTGGAGCTGGCAATGTCCATGACAATTCGATTTGTTCACCTTCTAATGAAGCTGCTAAGTTTCTAACACCTGCAAAGAGTGTGTCTGAAGCTTTTGTCCATGTGTATGACATTTCTTCTGAATCACCCATTGTGTAAGAAGCGATAACTGTTGTTGTGTATTCAACGCCGTCAACTACGTTTTCGTGTTGGTAGTAAGGAACTAATAATTCTTCAGCTTCAACAACGCCGTCTAACAAGACTTGGTATTTTACCAATGCTCTGTCAGCCTTAGCTTCGTTTGTCAATACCATGTCGTCAACCATAAGGATGAACATGTCTGTTGTGTTGAAGTGACGTAATGCCAAATATACTTCTTGTCCTGCATATTCGCTCAAGTCTGTTACGAATTCGTACCATGTGCCTTGTTCGCCTCTGCCGCGTGGAGCTTTAGCTTCGCCCTTGCCTGTCATTGTCCATTCTGCGATTGTTGTGAAGTCGCTTGATGATGTGTTGCCTGCTGTTGAGACTGCTACGCC
>JAFOCD010000035.1 GCA_017381475.1 Bacteroidaceae bacterium | reverse complement strand
TTGTGCATTAGGTCCGATCGTAATTGTATATCCCGAAGGTTGTTTTTACAGCCGAGTTGAAGTTGAAGATGTTGACGAAATCGTTAATGAGCATCTTCTCAAAGGTCGTATTGTTAAGCGCTTAATTTACAATGAAACACTCGACGTTGAAAATGACACAATTAAGTCACTTAACGAAACCGCATTCTATAAGACACAGCAGCGTATCGCTTTACGTAACTGCGGTGTTATCAATCCCGAAAATATTGAAGAATATATTGCAAACGACGGTTATGCCGCACTTGGTAAGGTCGTAACCGAAATGAAGCCCGAAGAGGTTATCCAGACAATCCTCGATTCAGGTCTCCGAGGACGTGGCGGCGCCGGATTCCCGACCGGTCTCAAATGGAAATTTGCTGCCGGAAACGACGCTGACCAGAAATACGTTTGCTGTAACGCCGACGAAGGTGACCCCGGTGCATTCATGGACCGTTCAATCCTCGAAGGTGACCCCCACGCTCTTATCGAAGCTATGGCAATCGCAGGTTATGCTATCGGCGCTACTCAGGGCTACGTTTACGTACGTGCTGAATACCCGATTGCTGTAAATCGTCTCCAAATTGCCATCGACCAGGCACGTGAATACGGTCTCCTCGGTAACAATATCTTTGATAGTGATTTCAGTTTCGACCTCGACATCCGTCTGGGTGCAGGTGCATTCGTTTGCGGTGAAGAAACTGCACTTATGACATCTATCGAAGGTAAGCGCGGTGAACCGCGTCCCCGTCCTCCGTTCCCTGCTGTAAAGGGACTTTTCGGCAAGCCCACAGTACTTAACAACGTTGAAACCTATGCAAATATTCCTCAGATCATCCTCAAGGGTTCTGATTGGTTCAATTCAATCGGTACCGAAAAGTCAAAGGGTACAAAGGTATTTGCTCTCGGTGGCAAGATCGAGCACACAGGACTCGTTGAAGTTCCGATGGGAACTACCCTCCGTCAGATTGTTGAAGACATTGGTGGCGGTATTCCTAATGGCAAGAAGTTCAAGGCAGCTCAGACAGGTGGTCCTTCAGGTGGATGTATCCCGGCAAGTCTTATGGACGTTGAAATCGACTACGATAACCTCCTTGCTATC
Organism: Bacteroidaceae bacterium; assembly: GCA_017381475.1. Taxonomy (GTDB): domain Bacteria; phylum Bacteroidota; class Bacteroidia; order Bacteroidales; family Bacteroidaceae; genus HGM04593. The sequence goes on along the minus strand of JAFOCD010000035.1, from coordinate 751 downwards.
GGCTCGATGATGGGTTCAGGCGGACTTATCGTTATGGACGAAGATACATGTATGGTTGACATCGCTAAGTTCTTCCTCGAATTTACCGTTGACGAATCATGCGGTAAGTGTACTCCCTGCCGTATCGGTACCAGAAGAATGCTCGAAATCCTTAACAAGATTACTGATGGTAAGGCAACAATGGAAGACCTCGAAAAGCTCGAATCTCTCTGCGATTACATCAAGGAAAATTCACTTTGCGGTCTCGGCCAAACTGCTCCTAACCCGGTAATTTCTACATTAAAGTATTTCCGAGACGAATATATTGCTCACATCGTTGACAAGAAGTGTCCTGCTGGCGCTTGTAAGAACCTTCTCAACTACAGCATTGTTAAGGATAAGTGCTTCGGTTGCGGAATGTGTGCAAAGCAGTGTCCTGCTGACGCAATCAAGGTTACAGACTATATCGCACCCGGTAAGAAGCTCGCTGCCTACGAAATCGATACCGAAAAATGTATCAAGTGTGGCGCTTGTGTTGCTTCATGTAAGTTTAAGGCCATTATTAAGGAATAAGAAAGGAGTGTGCCAATAATGGAAAATGTTAATATTACAATAAACGGCATGCCCCTTAGCGTGCCTGCAAATTACACGATTCTCGAAGCTGCAAGGCTTGCAGGAATCGAGATTCCTACCCTCTGCCACATGAAGGGTAAAAACGAAATCGGCGCTTGCCGTATTTGTGTTGTAGAAGTTGAAAGAGCTCGTTCACTCG
>JAFOCD010000034.1 GCA_017381475.1 Bacteroidaceae bacterium | reverse complement strand
GTGCCAAACGTACTGACGCAGGGTCTTGTACTTGCTTTGACCCTTGAAGCCAAGTTGGTCAAGCGGCATTTGGTTGGGATCTGCCAGACGTGCGTTCACCATAGCTGCCACAGCAGCGAACTTAGCTTGGTGATCTTTCTCCGCTTGACTAATAGGGTGATCCTTGAGGTTGCGTTTGCCAGTCGTTGAGCAGCCGCGACGGCGGTTGCCCCAGTTACGGGTGACTGCGACGAATTTCTCTTTCTTTCCGAAAATCTTGCCTGAGGCATTGTCCACAGGCGCAAGGTAATCAATAGTTCCAGCCATAGTTTTGTTTAGTTTTAATAGGTTTTTAATTCATATTTCTCTCAGCCGTAGGCGGTCTAACAGTGCGCAGCACGGTCTAACCTCCAACAGCTACACTGTAGCGGTCTGCAAATCGGCTTAATCGCCGATTTGCTTGAACACTTGTGCCACGACATACCCGCGGAGGGTGATGTACTTCTTCTGCGCTTTGAATTTTTCCTCGTAGGTAGCACGTTGCTCTGGATCGGCGAGGATGGTTGTCGCTTGCGCTTGCGCAGCCGTGAAAGCGTTGCGAACCGCCTGTTGCGCTTCACTGTTGCCACCGTGGTATGGGTGCTTCACACGCACACCAATGGTCGCATTGTCTTTCTTGCGGTTGCGGAAGTGAATCTCATCCGAACCAGAGAACTTCTTCTGAACAGAGTCGAAGGGAGTGGAGTTTTTGATAATTGCCATAGTTAAAATTTAGGTTTAATGGTTTGTAACTGGGGTTATTTTGTTGCGCGCATTTTATAGGGGCTCCCACGAGCTTCGGCGGAGTCCCCAAAAAAGAATTGTTTCGTTATCCTCCCTTCCCTCCGGTCATTCTGGTACGTCCAGATTATCCGTGTCTTTACCATTTCCCGGGCTTGGTTTAGATAGTTGACATTTCTCGCCGTAGGCGTAGGAGGTATTTCCGAAAAACACTGCAAAGGTAATCATAAATTCCCTTTTTTGTTGTCGAACTTCGCCACTTGTTATTTTTTAGCTATTATTTCTCTTATTCTTCTTTCGCTCAAGTAGAACTGTTGTCCTGTCATGGCGTATGCTACCATGATAGGCATACCTTTACCTAATTGTTCATAGAAGCATTTTCGTATTGCCCTATTTCTTCGTTCTTGTTCTATCATATCCTTTCCTTTACACTTTATACACTCTACACCCTACGCTCCCTCTTGGCTGTTTTGCTCTCGCGATTCCCATCGCGAGATTCTCCCCACCTCTACACCCTACACTCTACACCCTACACCCTACCTTCCTCTAAACTGCTGCTTCGCCCACGCCTCCATTGTTTAATAAACCGTTGCTGGTTTTCTTTTTCTTTCTTTGTGGGTACATGATTTTTCCGATTGGGGCATCGTTGTACTACATATTTCCCATGTAGTTTACGTATATAGAACCCATCTTCCAATCGTATCTTCCCCCTCACGCCTTCTATTGGCTTCTTAAATGTCACTATCATATTTTTCTATCTTTAAGCGCCCCAGGGAGTTGATTAGGGCGCAAGTTGTTTATGTTGGCTTGTTGACGATTAGGCGACCACTATAGGACATCTATAGGACATCACTGGGACATCGCTGTCTTTTATTGGTTTACCCCTTACCGTGGGGGTGTGTTCTTATCTCACATTCGTTCGAACGATTATTAGTTCCCCCACGGAATAGTTGTTGAGTTATGTTGTTTGAGTCGTTGTTAAAACATTTCCTGTCTTTAGGCGTACGCTCCAGCATTGTTTTACCTTGGCAACCCATCCCACACTTGTTTGAATACATACTGTCGTAGCGTTCTCACGCCTCCATTATGCTTCTTAAATGCCTTCTCGTATGCTCTCTGTTGTGCAGGATCAGCTAGTAGTAGGCTAACCACTCTACAAACCAGCGCAAACCGATTGCGTTGTTTGATTTCATTGCGTGTTGGTTTCCTGTATCTAAGAACAGGTGCTTTGTAGGCGATTATTTTGCCTGTTACTGTCTTGCGAAAAATCGTGTCGCCCAATTTACCACGCATGGATGCTATTCCACCAATAAATGTTACTTCTGCCATAATTCAATAAGTTTTAGGGTTAATAATTTTGTTACTTTGTTTATTTCTTTTTGTGTTTGTTACTTTGTTTCTTTCTTCCATTACCCCGAATATCATTCGGGTATCCTTTCCTCTCCCGCCGCCTGTCTAGTGCTCGGCGATGGTTCGCCGAGTAATTCCCACCCTTGTCTGTTGTTCCTGGGTGATGCATTGATGCATCTGTACCGTTGTTTTTACAAAATTCACGGGCGCGCGGGCGTGAGTTTTTAATAAATGTCGCATCGTTGCATCAATGCATCACTTGCTCCTATGCGTTTGGCACTTATTATTTCGTCTTGATTTCGTTTATAAACCATCCACCCTCGAACACATGTTCCTGAGATGCGCACTTGTGCTTTTTGGAAACCCTTTTTTCCCATTATTACGCCTAACTGCTTTGTACTCATTGGCTTCTTTATTCCGCCATGACTAACTAACCGCTCACTAATCTCTGCCGTGGTCATAAACTCGCCTTTGCCTTCCGCTGGCACATCGAACAATATCGGTAGCAGTTGTTCTTCGTTCTCTTGCGCACGGAACTCCTCGTTGTGCGCCTCCATCACTTCCATCTCGTCCATGTCAAACCAATAGCTGAATATCCCCTCCTCGACCAAGGTTTTCGCCTGCGCATACAGCCGCTCGTAAGGGATAATCGTATGAAACGGATTTTGTATGCTCTCCACCTCGAAGGGCAGCCAACGGCGGTTGCCTGTGATGTCGGTCAAGAACTCGCGTTTGTTGGTACTGGCACAGAAAGAGGCAAGGCGCACGCGGCGCTCTTTGAGTCGACCGTATGCCGCACGCTCATTGACATCGGTGGAAGTGAGGAGCGATTTCACGATGTTCATCTCGCGCCCACACATGGCATCCAGCTCGTCGATATTGAGCATAGCGTTCTCGCATAGGCGCAAACGATCATCTTTGCTTATCTGCCCCGATAGCGGCAACTTGCTGCTGTAGGCGCGCAGTTCGGGCGGAATAAGGTTATCCATCCATGTAGTCTTGAAGATACCCTGCCGACCGACCAGGACGAGTACGGTGTGATTCACT
>JAFOCD010000004.1 GCA_017381475.1 Bacteroidaceae bacterium | reverse complement strand
CGCGTCCTTTGAGCATCGCTTTCCAATCGGCATTGGTCATGGTCTCCTGATCCCAGTAACCCTGCACAGGCGCATTCACAAAGTGCACCTTCACATTTGGAGCATTCTCGAAATCATCGGTATAGTAATTCACAAAAACATTACCCTCGGTAGATGCAGTAATATAATTCATACCGTTCTTCAAAGAATATGCACTTGAGTTTTCGTTTGCAACCCAATTCTTTATTTTCAAGCCAACAGAATGGTTACCAATGCCACTTGCAACAACAATGCAAGACTCGCCTGCCTTCAGATAGATACCTGTAGGGTTCTCATAATTGTTGTACTGGCTACTTATCTTCAGGTTGTTTTTCAAGGTTGATGTTGTCATGTAGGCCTCGTACTCACCAACGCGGAACTTCTTGTATCCATCAGCGTCGGCAAGCAAGTTGTCAACCAAAGCCTTCACATCAGCATCGGCAATGCCGTTGCTACTTGTGACACCGGGTTTGAGCACGGTGTACAAATCATCCTCGAAATATTGTTCAAAAGCCAAAGCCTTTGTGTTGTCTGTCTCATACGCCTCAATCTCGGCTGCCGATGCATAGCCGCTTGCACCGCTCTTGATTGTAAAGCGCACACGGCCGCACTCCACTCCACCGTCGGGAATGATGAAATCATAGACCGCGCTTGAACCACCAAGTTTGTAAGTACCAATTTTTGTAAAGGTTGAACTATTGGTTTCCGGCGCATAAAACAAGTCCACCTCGTTCCAGTTACCGTTTGAGCCATCCAGACGGGGGATATACCTCATGTAATCCACATGACCCACCTCCTTGAGGTTAACAGTGAATGTCACAGGAAACTTCGTACCCGTACCCGAGTATGAACTGTGCCATATTGTAGAGGTATTACCATCGAGAGCGTATTTCGCTTCGTTACCATCCTGATAACTGCTCGCATAGGCACCACTGATTGCCACCTTCTTGTCCTGGGCATTCACGCCAAGCACAGCAGCAACAAACAACATTAGAAACAGAATTCTTTTCATATCATTGAATTTAAACATTGTTCAATATTCCAAATCTTTGTAAAAGTAGCACTTTATTTGGAATAATAAGGTATAAAAGTAAAAAAATAAGCAATAATATCGCTGTTAACCTAAAGACTTATGTTCATCCTGAGCGCAGCGAAGCATCTATGTTATTGCGCGTCTTAGATCCTTCACTACGTTCAGGATGACATATCCGCTAAAGAAGCCTCCATTGTGGTCAACAGCTATATTACGGCTCAGCAGAAATTTAGTGTGGCCATTGTACCGTCCTCCTATAGTTATATTCTACAGCAGTATTTAACTTTATTCATTCACTTGTATTTTCTTCATGTTTTTCTTTTATGTTCTTTCATCGCGTGAAAGAACCAAAGCGCCCGGCAGAGACAAAATCAGTCGTTTGTTCCTTCTGCTCGCGAGTTGCTTTGCAACATCCCTTGTCCGTCACAAACTTGCCACTTCAAACCTTTCTGCTGTTTGTCGGGTGCTGCGGATCGCACTGCGTACGGCAATTTTAAGAAAAGATAATTGCCGTACTGCGTTTGAACGTACCTCGCACAATGGCCTACAAACAGCAGGGATTTCCGTTGTGATTTTGACACTGCCGGTTTTCTTTAACATTACCGTTTTACGCAGTAAAGTTCGCGAATTATGCGACTATTCATCGCAAAGGTAATCTCCCGCCAAGGGCGGAAGGGCAGCGTTGGGAGGCACAGTGAGCAGCCGAGCAATGATTGGAAACAGGCGGCATGATGTTTGAGCGCAGCGAGTTCTTGCCGCCCCAAGCATTGCGACAAGCTGTGAGTGGCGAGGGGTGAACCGACTGAAAGATGTTGCAAGGCAACTCTTGAACAAAGGAAGTACCGAATGCCGTACACGACTGCCCCGTTTTTGGTACTTTTTTTATAAAAGTACAGAAAGCAAGACTACAAAAAGAATATAAGATAACCGATTAAGTGTAAAAACTATCAAGAGAATAGAAAACCAATAATTATCCACACTAAATTTCTACTGAACCTATATTACCCCCTCAAAAAAAATAAAATAGCAAAGGGGAACGCTGCAGCGTTCCCCCAACTAAATCACATATTCAATCGTACTTTAAAATGAATAAAAACAACACATTGACTTTTTAGTCGTTTTCATTACACGATAAACAACAACTCCCTGTACTTAGGCAGCGTCCACAACTCATTGTCAACCACAAGTTCAAGGTTATCAATGTGTGAACGGATTTCCTCGAGCATTGGTGCAACGGTATCGTGGTAGGCAATGGCCTTGTCACGCTCCGATGCTATGCGGTTTGCAACCTTGCGGCGCTCCACAAGTTCGGTAACCAAGCGGCGTATTTCGGCAACATGCTCGGCCATCTGCTTCACAAGCTCAATATTCTCGGCCGAGAGACGGTCACCCTCTTCCTTGCCAATCACCTGTTCCATCTTAATGACATTGTCGAGCAACGAGCTCTGATACTTTGTAGCAGTGGGGACAATGTGGTTGAGGGCAAGGTCACCAAGTACGCGGGCCTCAATCTGGATTTTCTTGGTGTACATCTCCCACTTGATCTCGTTGCGGGCAGCAAGTTCGGTCTCGGTCATCACATCCATGTCGCGGAACATGGCTACGCTCTCCTTGTCGAGATAACGGTCAAACACAAGCGGAGCACTTGCCTCGCAATCAAGGCCACGGCGTGATGCCTCACGACGCCACTCGTCACTGTAGCCGTTGCCGTCGAAACGGACAGGCTTGCTGTATTTGATATACTTGCGGATAATCTTCACAAGCGCATCTTCCTTGCTGTGTCCCTTGTCAATGAGAGCATCAACCTCGCGTTTGAAGATAGTGAGCTGCTCGGCCATCGCGGTATTCAGCGCAATCATCGCCGATGCACAGTTGGCCTCGGCACCCACAGCACGGAACTCGAAACGGTTACCGGTGAAGGCGAATGGCGAGGTGCGGTTGCGGTCGGTATTGTCAATCATCAGCTCGGGAATTGACGGGATATTCAGGCGCAGCTCGCGCTTGCTCAGAATTTTCACAACATCGTCGGTTGTCTCCATGTGGTCGAGCACCGATGAAAGGTGCGAACCAAGGAAGCTTGAGATGATTGCAGGTGGTGCCTCGGCAGCACCAAGACGGTGAGCATTGGCAGCCGACATTATGCTTGCCTTGAGCAAACCATTATGGCGGTAAATTGCAGCGAGCGTATTCACCACAAAGGTGATGAAACGCAAGTTGTCCTTGTCATTCTTTCCGGGAGCCATGAGAAGCACGCCGGTATCGGTGCCAAGCGACCAGTTATTGTGTTTTCCCGAACCGTTGACACCCTTGAAAGGCTTCTCGTGCAGCAGCACGCGGAAACCATGGCGGCGTGCCACCTCTTTCATGAGTGCCATGATGAGCATATTGTGGTCAACAGCCAGGTTGCACTCCTCATAGATGGGAGCAAGCTCGAACTGGTTGGGCGCAGCCTCGTTGTGGCATGTCTTGGCAGGGATGCCAAGCTTCATCGCCTCAATTTCAAGTTCCTTCATGAATGCAGCCACACGCTTGGGGATAGAACCGAAATAGTGATCCTCGAGCTGCTGGTTCTTAGCACTGTCGTGCCCCATAAGAGTACGACCGGTGAGCAAAAGGTCGGGGCGCGCAAGCAGCATACCCTCGTCAACAAGGAAATACTCCTGTTCCCAGCCGAGATAGGTGGT
>JAFOCD010000033.1 GCA_017381475.1 Bacteroidaceae bacterium | reverse complement strand
CGGTATTGCTCCGTGTCTCGCCACTCCTCACTCTGCACCAACAGGGGCAAGAGCTGTTCAATGTAATTGTCGCGCTCTGACTCCAGCGATGCGATGAGCCTTTCCACACGCTCCTTGCTTGCAGGAGCGATGTTGCTATTGCTCACAATGCCGAAGCCGTTTGGTGTCAATACCAGATCGAGCGAAGGCACTGCCTGTCGCATTGCTTCATTGACTACGATGTGTGTAGCCAATGACTGCACCGCCTCGAACATTACACCGCCTGTAAAGTACTGCTTCAGCCAAAGCTCTGCGCTCTCCAAGTATGGAGTCAATTTCTGCAACAGCGGTGTCTCGCCTTTCACTGTGGTAAAGGCATTAGGAATATACCGCCTCAATTCATTTTCGTTTTGTATCAGTGTCATTGTTGTTCTGTTTAATGTTTACCTCTTTTGCATCTTTGTTCTCATCGAGAGTGGTTAGCATAATGAATGGGCATTCGGGAACTGCCCCTTGCCACTTGTTGAACTTTATTATTATGCGGTGTGGCAAGAAGAGCAAATCGTGGTAAGGTTTCTGCAGGGCTTGGGCTATAGTGTAAAGCTCTCGCTTGTCGCTACCGCTGTTGTTTGTCTGCCCTTTGCCCGGCACTGAACCTACGAGATTGCTATGTACTCGCATCGTAAAGCAGAACATATTCACTGCCTCCTGAATGTCGGTACTCCAGTCGCCACCCTCCTTGTCATCATCTACCTTTGTTATTACAACATCGTGCTGTTCGTCGCCATTAGGATTGGTGTAGAATGTGGAGAACCACGCTTTGCCGGCGTTCTCTGCACCCGTTAAGAAGTCCAAGATGTTCTGCTTCTCCTTAACAACACGCTCTTTCTGCTTCAGGCGGTCGGTTATGCCCTCTGCCTTGAAGATACCCTCCCAATACTTATTGGATATTTCGATGTGGTACTTTATGGGTGCGGAGTTCTTCAGCTTCGCCTCCTTTGCCATACCGATAAGGGATTTGATATTGTACCACTTACCTTTGAACAGAGCTGCATAGTACGGTATGGGGTAATATGTGCTGTCGGGAGTAGGTACACGGGTAACGATAGCGAATTTGCGTGTCTTTGTCTTGGCTTGCATCCGCTCCTGCAAGTCCGTCCAGGGCGAAGCCATATCCAACAGCTCTATCACCTCGATGTCCTCACGCGATGCAATGCTCACACGCCAATTCGCGTACAGCACCTTTTCAATCTTGCCCTGCTTGTTGGCCGGAGTGAAACGACAATAACAGGCCTCTTTGCGTACTATGCGTACAACTTTCGAGCCGTCGGCATTGAGAATGATTACTGAAACGCAAAACGCAAAGTGCTTGAAATCCTGGCAGACTCCAAGATAGTAGCCGGCAATGTTGTTTTCAAGAAAGAAATCATCGACCTGCTCCCTTGTCTTTGTTGTGGATTTACCGGTGTTATATACAAGTCCACTGCCATAGCAAACTTCGGCATTGAACATCTGACAGGTGGATAGTGTCTCGTCGCTCTCAATCAGATTGAGTATTTCATAAGGCATTTGATTGTCTGCACCCCACGGAATATATGACAGTCCTTCATCAATGACAACAGGCGGTATATCCTGCTGCTCCTTGAATACCTTGCTACTATCCACCGTAAAGGCTGCACTTGCCTTTGCATTGGGTAAAAGTTCTACACTGCTTAAATTAAGAAACTCCATAATCTTGCTTTGTTTTCAGCAAAATTATGGAGCATATAAGGTGCGGTAAAAGACAGAACTACAAGAACACTTCCATACCGTTTATCTCAAAAATGCAAACATCGCGTATGGTGCGAATTTCCCGGCTATCGAGCAGTTTTATTCTGCGAGTGCCTTTGTAAAAATCGTACCGAAGCGGAACTGCATTGCGGTAATGCAGTATCTCACCGTTGCTTTTCCATAGTGAAAGATCAACGGGGTCGCCTGCCTGGAGCATTTTGCGGAGTGTAGATATATGTATTGCCTTTGCCATAATTATTTGAATGTCTTGTCAAATTGTTCGGTGAATGTCCTTGAATTGACTTCGTAAGGCCTTTCAAAGGTCATACGATTGTCCGCATATTTCCAAGTGAACTTTACGATATACTTCTCCTTGTCATCATCTGCATACTCGTATGTGTAATCAGTAATCAGTATG
>JAFOCD010000032.1 GCA_017381475.1 Bacteroidaceae bacterium | reverse complement strand
TCTAATGCCACTTCAATCACGTTCTGACGTACTTTCTCGGGGTTCTCAATGTTGTCAGTCAGGGCTTGCGCATCGGCTTCGAATACGAAAATCTTGTCGAATTGGCCTGAGTTCTGTAATTCTACTCTTCGGCGGAGCGAACCCACATAGTGGCCAATATGGAGACGGCCTGTGGGGCGGTCGCCGGTGAGAATGATTTTTTCCTTGGGTGTCATTTTCTTATATGTGTTTAATTGTTATCGTTAATATATAGGAGTTATGCCTTGAACATTCTTTCAATGTCAGCGTATTGCAGTATCGTGACAATGAGTTTGCCATCAGGCGTATGGTTGGGGTTGGGGCAAGCAAACAGTTGATTTATGAGATTGTCCATCTCTGCATTGGTGAGCGCCTGTCCTACGACAATGGCTGCACTCCGCGCAATAGTCAGCGCAAGCCGGTGTTGGATGTCAGCTTCCATGCAGGTGCTTTTGTCCTTTATGCTTTCTATGATGTTGGTCAACAGCACAGTGGGCTGTATATCCTCTAAACCTGCGGGCATCCCATTGACGGCGAAACTTCCTCCGCCCAAGGGAGACAGTTCAAAACCAAGCGCTTTCAATTCGTCTGTGGCTTCTTCAAGCAGAAGTGCGTCTGCTATGGAAAATTGTACCACTTCGGGAAACAGAAGTCCTTGTGTGGAAACGGGCTGCCCATCCATTTGGCCGCGGTACTTGTCGTACAATATCCTGATGTGGGCTCTCTGTTGGTTCACTATCATCATTCCCGACCTTACCGGTGTGAGAATGTATTGTCCTTGCAATTGTATGTGCTCGGAACTCATTTCTATTGTTTCTTCCTCTTGCGAGGCATAGAGCGTTTCGGGTTCCTCTTCTGTGATTTCCGTAACCTCGTATCCTTCAAGTCCTGAACCGGTCATAACATCGGGATACAAAGCTTCCCATCGGTTGGCAGATTTTGACGGTGAAGGTGCTGAGTTCTTTGTAAAGGGATTGAAGTTGCTGTTAAATTCCAATTTAGGTGGGGCAATGTTACCATGCTCTTGGAAAACAGGAATCTCAGGACAGCCTTCAGTATCGAACTCAAGTACGGGGACTGCGCTGAAGCGTCCGAGCACCTCGCGTATGGCTGCAACGATGATTTGCCAAATGGCTTGCTCGTTTTCAAATTTGACTTCGGTCTTGGTCGGGTGTATATTGACATCAATGTTTGCAGGGTCAACTTCGAAATATAGGAAATACGGAATCTGCTCACCTGTCGGTATCAGTTGGTCATAAGCTTCCATTATCGCCTTGGCAAAATAAGGATGTCGCATGAAACGGCCGTTGACAAAGAAATATTGGTGGCAACTCTTTTTCTTTGACGAGTCAGGTTTACCCACAAAACCCTTTAAATGTATGAGTGTGGTATCCACATCAATATCAAGCAACTGCTCGTTTAGCTTCCGCCCGAATATGTTGGAAATACGCATCCGAAGCGGGGCTGAAGGCAATTGTGTTACCAAGGAACCGTTGTGATGTAGTGTAAATGCTACTGATGGATTAACTAACGCAATACGTTCAAACTCTTGTATGATGTTGTTGAGTTCTGTTTGGTTAGATTTGAGGAATTTTCTACGTGCGGGCACATTAAAGAATAGGTTCCTTACCTCAAAGTTCGCTCCAACAGGGCATGCGCATGGCTCTTGCGAAACAAGCCTTGACCCCTCAATTTCTACTTGGGTGCCAAGCTCGTTTTCTATGGTGCGTGTTGTCAGTTTGACGTGTGCCACAGCTGCAATTGATGGCAGCGCTTCACCACGGAATCCCATGG
>JAFOCD010000031.1 GCA_017381475.1 Bacteroidaceae bacterium | reverse complement strand
TCCACACACCTTGCATACATATTTCTTTGCTGCCATAATCTATTAGTTCTTTTTGGTTACACGTTTAGCACGGGCCTTCACATTTGACTGCACCACGCAATAATCAATAAATGGAGCAACCACATTCATAAGCAATATCGCGAGCATCATACCTTCGGGGTAACCTGGGTTCATGACACGGATAAGTATTGCCATTGCACCGATACCGAAACCGTAGATATATTTACCTTTCTCAGTACGTGCCGATGTAACAGGGTCTGTCGCCATAAACACTGCACCAAAGCAGAAACCGCCAAGGATGATGTGCTGCCAGAATGGAATCTGAGCCACAGGGTTCTCAGGCATTGTATGCTGGAACAGGAGTGACATTGCAATACCACCGACAAATACGCTGAGCATAGTCTTCCAGCTTGCCACGCCGGTAAAGAGAAGCAATGCTGCACCTAATGCAATAGCAATGACACTTGTCTCACCTATTGAACCAGGCATGAAACCGAAGATCATATCGTTTACAGAAAGCGCAGCTGCATTTCCGGCTGCAGCAGTTGCTGCATCGGCACCAAAGACTGGAGCACCATCTGCAAATGCAGTTGCAAATGTCAAGGTGCTGTCATTTGCGAATGCAGGAAGGGCGTCAAGTTTTGCATCAGCAATCTGCTGCAATGCAGTTGCACATGTATAACCATCAACGTTCGCTACATTTGCGCCCAAACCACAGATTTCCTCTGTTGCAACCCAAACACCATCACCAGAGATTACCTGAGGATAAGCGAAGAAGATGAATGCACGGGCAATAAGCGCAACATTCACAATGTTCATTCCAGTACCACCAAACACCTCTTTTGCAAAAATCACCGCAAAGGCAGTTGCGAGAGCAAGAACCCACAATGGGCAACCTACTGGCACAATCATTGGAATGAGGATACCAGAAACAAGGAATCCCTCGTGGATTTCCTCTTTCTTCCACTGAGCAACAGTAAACTCAATTCCAAGACCTACTACATAGGCTACTACAATCTTTGGCAATGTCACAACAAGACCATAAAGGAACATATCGAACCAGCATGTTGTATCCACAGTACCTGCAGCAATTGCATTCTGCAAACCGATGTTGTACATACCCAAAAGGAGTGAAGGGATGAGCGCGATCACAACCAGCGACATGATACGCTTGCTGTCGATTGCGTCATGTATGTTCACACCACTCTTTGATGTATCGTTGGGCACGAACAGGAATGTTTCAAAACCATCGTACAAAGAACGGAAAGCATGAAGCTTACCACCCTCCTCGAACTTTGGTTTAATCTTATTCAAATAATTTCTCAAAAATTTCATATGATTGTTTTTTATTTTGCATTAAAACCCGGCCGCTTGTTGTCGTTGACACTTACAGCCTCGATCAATTAGCACATCTCGGCACGCAACTTGTCAAGACCCTCGCGCACGATACGCTGCAACTCCAATTTAGAAGAGTCAACGAACTCGCACAACGCAAAATCCTCGGGAGCCACCTCGTAGATACCAAGCTGCTCCATTTTGTCAATATTGCCGGTAATAATTGCCTTGAGCAAGTACTCGGGGTAGATATCCATTGGGAATACCTTGTCGTACTCGTTAGACATAATCATATGACGCTCGCCTCCCTTGATGCGGGCATCGATTGCATACTTACGTTTAGGACAAAGCCAGCTGAAATAGCTGCGGCTTGTACTGTACATGCCAAAACGTGGCATTGCCCATCCAAGCATTTCGTCACCATCCATAATTTCAGGAATAACTGTCACTTGAGTAGAGAACGCACCGAGGAAACCGTCAAAAGCGGTCTTCTTGCCGGTAAGGACATTACCATCGATAACACGATTCTCATACTTGTGAATAAGACGGCCAGCAAGGATATTTGTCAACTGCGCACCAAGAGCAACCTTGCAGTAAGAAGGATTCTCAACCTCACTGCCGGCAACTGCAATAGTACGTGTAAAATCAACCTTGCCTTTGTTGAAGAGACGGCCAATGAAAATCACCTCTTCGGCACCGATAGTCCAAACAACCTCGCCCTTGTTCACAGGAGCAGTCTTGTTAATCTGAACACCAACATTACCCGCAGGGTGTGGTCCCTTGAAGATTGTTGTCTTAACATTCTTTGCAACTGTAAGCGCTGTTGATTTCTGACAAGCACAAATACCCAAATGAACGGGTGCAATGCGCGAAAGTGCATCAAGACCTGTCTGGAAATCCTCCTCGTTACCCTTGAGAGCCAACTCGAAATTTACAGCAAGAGGCTTTGAATCGAATGCTGATACATAGATAGCACGTGGTGCATCCTTTGGATCGGCAATCACGTCATATGGTCTCTGACGCATGAAAGCGAACAAACCGGCCTTAAGAAGGTCAGCCTTCACCTCATCGGCAGAAAGCGAAAGGACATCCTTCGCCTTAAACTCCACTGACTCGAATTTGCCATCCGATTCAACCACAACGCTAAGTACGCGTCTTCTCTCACCGCGGTTAACCGCAACAACCTTTCCGCTCACTGGCGAAACAAATTGCAATTCGGGGATGTTCTTATCAACGAACAAAGGATCACCAGCCTTCACGGCATCCTCGGGCTTTACAACCACTTTAGGAGTAACGCGTGTAAAATCAGCAGGCATCAAAGCATAATACTTTGGTGTCTGAATCGCTGTCACTTCTTCTGCAGGAGCGCCTTTCAGATTGATATTCAACCCCTTAGAAATTTTTACGACTTTGTGCATATAATTTGAGTTACATTAGTACATAATCCGAGACAAATTTAGAGAAAATTTTCCGCATTTCTAACAAGTTATTTTAAATTATTTTAATATTTTTCAGTTTGTTATGTGTTTTTAAGGTGCAAGAGAAGTGAAAACGGAAAGCCATAAACCAATTTCACCTTTCACATTTCCGCTTTACCTTTCCTCCTTTTGGCCTTTTCCGCCCTTTTAGCCCTTCGTCGCGATAAATGTAAAAAAAATGAGAGGGTATCTCACGATACCCTCTCACATCTATTAAGTAAGTAATTTTTATTATTCAGCAACTGTTGGTGTAGCTTCTTCTGTTGCAACAACAGTCTCCTCTACAGCAGGCGCATCAGCCTTCTTTGTAGAACGACGACGGCGAGACTTCTTAGCCTGAGCCTTAGCCATGTTCTCGTTGTAGTCAACAAGCTCAATGAAGCACATCTGAGCTGCGTCACCCAAACGTGTACCGAGTTTGATGATGCGTGTGTAACCGCCTGGACGCTCTGCAACCTTTACAGAGATCTCCTTGAACAGTTCTGTCACAGCCTCCTTGCTCTGAAGGTTGCTGAACACTACGCGACGAGAGTTTGTTGTATCGTCTTTTGACTTTGTGATAAGTGGCTCAATGAACTTCTTGAGTTCCTTTGCCTTTGCAAGAGTCGTAGTGATTCTTTTGTGCATGATCAACGAAACTGCCATGTTAGAAAGCATTGCGTTTCTGTGAGATGCAGTACGACCCAAATGATTAAAAGATTTCTTATGTCTCATAATTATTCTTTGTCTAATTTATATTTTGAAATATCTGTTCCAAACGAAAGATTCAGACTCTCGAGCAAATCATCAAGCTCAGTGAGCGATTTCTTACCAAAGTTGCGGAACTTGAGAAGGTCGGTCTTGTTGTACTGAACGAGCTGGCCAAGTGTCTCTACCTCGGCTGCCTTCAAACAGTTGAGGGCACGTACCGAAAGGTTAAGGTCAACAAGCTTGCTCTTGAGCAACTGACGCATGTGCAATACCTCTTCATCGAACTCCTCGTTGCCGTCCATATCGGCCGACTCGATTGCGATCTTCTCGTCTGAGAAGAGCATGAAGTGATAAATAAGGATCTTTGCAGCCTCCTTAAGAGCCTCCTTCGGGTGAATGGAACCATCTGTTGTAATCTCAAGTACCAAACGGTCGTAGTCGGTCTTCTGCTCTACGCGGAATGGCTCACGAACGTACTTGACATTACGAATCGGAGTGTATATCGAGTCGATTGGAATCATTGTGGGCTCTGTACAGAACTCACGGTTCTCATCAGCAGGGACATAACCACGTCCCTTGTTGATGCTGATTTCAATCTGCATTTTAGCCGATGAGTCAAGATGGCAAATGACTAACTCGGGATTTAACACTTCAAATCCTGTTAAATACTTACCTATCTCACCTGCAGTAAATACCTCAGTATTCTCTACATTGATTGAGACTTTCTCAGTTTCGAAATCCTCTACGATTCTTTTGAAACGCACCTTCTTAAGGTTAAGAATGATGTTTGTTACATCCTCCTTTACGCCAGGGATTGTTGCAAACTCGTGCTCAACACCGCTGATCTTGATGCAGTTGATTGCAAAGCCTTCCAAAGAAGACAACAAGATTCGACGGAGTGCATTACCTACAGTTGTTGCAAAACCAGGCTCCAAAGGACGAAACTCGAACTTTCCGAAGAAATTGTCCGCCTCAAGCATCACCACCTTATCGGGTTTTTGAAATGTTAATATCGCCATTACTTAATATTAATTTTTGCTATACAACTCAACGATTAACTGCTCCTTGATGTTCTCGGGAATCTCTGAACGCTCAGGCACACTCAAGAACTTACCTGCCATTTCAGAATTGTTCCACTCCAACCAAGGATATTTGCTGTGGTTCAAGCCTGCCAATGAGTTCTGGATTACCTCGAGTGACTTAGAACGCTCACGAACGCCAATAACCTGACCTGGCTTGATGTGACGAGAAGGGATGTTACATACCTTACCATCAACAACAATGTGGCAGTGGCTTACCAACTGACGAGCAGCTGCGCGTGTAGGAGCGATACCGAGACGATAAACTACATTGTCGAGACGAGCCTCGAGGTTCTGCAAAAGAACCTCACCGGTGATACCGGGAGCTGAATCGGCCTTCTTGAATGTGTTGCGGAACTGTTTCTCCAAAACACCGTATGTGTATTTTGCTTTCTGCTTCTCTGCGAGCATCACACCGTACTCTGAAGTCTTGCGACGACGGTTGTTACCGTGCTGGCCGGGAGCATAGTTCTTCTTTGAAAGCACTTTGTCTGCGCCAAAGATAGGCTCGCCAAAACGACGTGCTATCTTGCTTTTAGGTCCTATATATCTTGCCATTTCTGATTACTTAAATAAAATTGTTATACTCTTCTTCTCTTGGGAGGACGGCAACCGTTGTGG
>JAFOCD010000003.1 GCA_017381475.1 Bacteroidaceae bacterium | reverse complement strand
GTACGAGATGAGTTATTTGCGATTCGAAAAAACGCTGATGACGAACTTGGAGGAGTCGTTGCAGAAGGAGATTTTGAGAACAAACCGCTCGGGTGCATACCATTGCTCAACAATTGTTGATTGCAATACCCGTAAGTACCACGGTTTGCTGGTTGTTCCAATTCCTGAACTCGACGACGAAAACCACGTGCTGCTGTCGTCGCTCGATGAAACTGTCGTTCTTCATGGTGCAGAGTTCAACCTTGGTCTGCACAAGTACAATGCCGACAATTTCGCCCCACGAGGCAACAAGTATATCCGTGAGTTCGCCTGGGAACGCGTCCCAACCACTATCTACAATGTTGGTGGAGTATGGCTTAAGAAAGAAAAAGCCTTTGTACATCACGAGAACAGAATTCTTATTCGTTACACCTTGCTCAAGGCAAACACTGCCGTAACACTGCGTCTGCGCCCATTCTGCGCATTCCGCAGCGTGCGTGAGTATACTCACGAAAATAATATTGCCGATCGCAGTTACAAGGAGGTTGAGAACGGTATAAGCATGAAGATGTATGCCGACTATCCCAACCTCTACATGCAGCTCAACAAGAAAAACGATTTCGTATATCAGCCCGACTGGTATCGTGGAATTGAGTATGTAAAGGAACTTGAGCGCGGTTATGACTTCAATGAGGATCTGTATGTTCCCGGTTACTTCGAGGTAAAGATGAAGGCTGGCGAGAGCATCGTCTTCTCGGGTGGTGTGACTCCAATGACATCGCGTACAATGAAGGCTGCCTTTGAACATGAGGAGGAGATCCGTGACCCACGCGACAACTTCATGCACTGCATGCAGTGTGCCGGTAACCAGTTCTTCAACGTTCAGGGTGAGCACACTTATATCCTTGCCGGTTATCCTTGGTTCAAGTGCCGTGCACGTGACCTCTTTGTGTCGCTTCCTGGTCTTACCCTGTCTCAGGGGCATGTTGACGAGTTTGAGAGAGTTATGAAGACTGCGTCAATTGCTGTCAATGATTTTATCAACGGCAAGGTGAGCGCCTGCAAGATTTATGAGATGGAGCACCCCGATGTGCTTTTGTGGTGCGTTTGGGCACTTCAGCAGTATGCCAAGGAGTGCAGCATAGAGGCTTGTCGTGACAAGTATGGCGAGTTGCTCATGCGCATCTATGACTATGTACGCAACAACAAACACAGCAACCTGCGTGTTACACAGAATGGTCTGCTTGCAACAAACGGGCGCGACAAGGCTGTTACATGGATGAACTCTACAGCTAACGGTCGTCCTGTAGTGCAGCGTACTGGTTATGTGGTTGAAATCAACGCTTTGTGGTACAACGCCCTCAAGTTTATTGAGGAGATGGCGGTGCTTACCAATGATACCGAGGTGCAGGGCTCGCTTGCGCGTCTTGTTCCATTGGTAGGCAAGGCGTTTACCGAGGTGTTCCTCAATGAATATGGCTACCTCTATGACTATGTAGACGGTGACTATGTTGATTGGAGTGTTCGTCCTAACATGATTTTCGCTGTGGCTCTCGACCACTCTCCGCTTGATTCAAAGCAGAAGAAAAAGGTGCTCGACACAGTTACAAAGGAACTTCTCACACCACGCGGTTTGCGTTCGCTCTCTCCAAAGAGCGTGGGCTACAACCCCAATTATGTTGGTCCGCAGATTCAGCGTGACTATGCATATCACCAGGGTACTGCATGGCCATGGCTCGGTGGTTTCTACTACGAGGCTTACCTCAAGATATACAAACTGAGTGGCGTTTCATTCGTTCAGCGCCAGATGATTGGTTACGAGGATGAGATTGTTCAGCACTGTATCGGTTCAATACCCGAGGTGTTCGACGGCAACCCACCTTTCAAGGGTCGTGGCGCTGTGGCTTTCGCAATGAACGTTGCGGCCATCCTGAGAACAAGCCAGATACTAAAACAGTACGAATCTAAAATGGAGGGATAATAGATATGAAAGTATTAATGTTCGGTTGGGAGTTCCCCCCTCATATTTCGGGCGGACTCGGTACGGCAAGTTATGGACTTACCAAAGGCTTCGTTCAGCAAGGCGACGTCGAGATTAAGTTCTGTATCCCCAAACCATACGGTGACGAAGATAATAGTTTCCTCAGAATTGTGGCAATGAACTCAGTGCCCATTGTGTGGAAGGATGTAAATTATGACTATGTGAACTCTCGCGTGGGCAAGGTAATGACTCCTGAGGAGTACTACCGTTACAGGGAGCACATCTACAGCGACTTCAGCTATATGCACACCAATGACCTTGGATGCATGGAATTCGCAGGTGGCTACCCCGAAAACCTTCACGAGGAAATCAACAACTACTCAATCATTGCAGGCGTCGTTGCCCGCACCGAGGAGTTCGATATCATCCACTCTCACGACTGGTTGACATATCCTGCAGGTATTCATGCAAAGCAGGTTTCGGGCAAGAAACTCGTTATCCACGTGCATGCTACTGACTTCGACCGCAGTCGTGGTAATGTGAACCCGACAGTCTATGCAATTGAGAAGAACGGTATGGATAATGCCGACCACATCTTCTGCGTGAGTGAGCTCACACGTCAGACTGTAATTCACAAGTATCACCAGCATCCAAGCAAGGTTTCTACATTGCACAACGCTGTTACTCCGCTTGAGCAGGAGATTCTTGACATTGTACCAAAGAAGATTCCTAACGAGAAGGTCGTTACCTTCCTTGGCCGCATCACAATGCAGAAGGGCCCCGAGTATTTCGTGGAGGCTGCAGCACAGGTGCTCAAGAAGACAAAGAATATCCGTTTCTGTATGGCCGGCAGCGGCGATATGATGAACGACATGATCCGTCTTGTTGCACAGCGCGGTATTTCGGACAGGTTCCACTTCCCGGGCTTTATGCGCGGCCGTCAGGTTTACGAGTGTTTGAAGGCTAGTGATGTGTACATCATGCCATCGGTTAGTGAGCCTTTCGGTATCTCTCCGCTTGAGGCAATGCAGTGCGATGTCCCCACAATCATTTCAAAACAGTCGGGTTGTGCCGAGATTCTTGACAAGTGTATCAAGACCGACTATTGGGATATTAACGCAATGGCCGATGCCATCTACTCAATTTGCAACAACGAGTCCCTCTATGAGTACCTCAAGGTCGAGGGACGCAAGGAGGTTGACAGTATCACTTGGGAAGATGTCGCATTGAGACTGAGAAAAATGTATGAAAAAGTATTGGGTTGGTAATAATAAAAGAAAATAAGATATGAAAACAATTTGTTTCTATTTTGAGCTTCATCAGATCAGACAGTTGAAACGCTACCGTTTCTTCGACATAGGCAGTGACCACTACTACTATGATGACTATGCTAACGAGAGTATGACAATGGAACTTGCCGAGAAATCGTATGTTCCTGCTTTGCAGACAATGCTTGAGATGATCCGCGAGAGCAATGGCGCTTTCAAGGTTGCCTTCTCGGTATCGGGTGTTGGTCTTGAGATGCTCGAGTTGTATGCTCCTCAGGTAATTGAGTTGCTACACGAAATCAACAAGACAGGCTGCTGCGAGTTCCTTTGCGAGCCTTATTCACATGGTCTCTCTTCATTGGCATCAAAAGAGGTGTTCATGGAGGAGGTTATGCGTCAGAACCGCAAGATCAAGGAACTCTTTGGCAAGAAACCAAAGGTGTTGCGTAACTCAGGTCTCATCTACTCTGACGAGATTGGTGAGATGGCATCACAGATGGGCTTCAAGGGAATGCTTTCAGAGGGTGCAAAGCACATCCTCGCATGGAAGAGTCCACACTTCGTGTACAACTGCGCATTGGCTTCTAACCTGAAGCTTTTGCTCCGTGACTATAAGCTTTCGGATGATATCTCACTCCGTTTCTCTAACCCAGAGTGGAGCGAGTATCCTTTGTTTGCCGAGACATATATCGACTGGATTTCACAGTTCCCCGAGGAGGAGAAGGTAATCAATATCTTCATGAACCTTTCTGCTATCGGTATGGCTCAGCCATTGGATTCACATATCCTCGACTTCCTCAAGGCTCTGCCTGCTTGCGCGGCTGCCAAGGGCATTACATTCTCTACACCTTCAGAGGTTATCGACAACCACAAGTCTGTAGGTCCTCTTGAGGTACCTTATCCACTCTCTTGGATGGACGAGGAGCGCGATGCAAGTTCATGGTTGGGTAACACTTTGCAGCGCGAGGCTTTCAACAAGCTCTACAGCGTGGCAGAGCGCATCATGCTCACCGATGACAAGAAGTTGAAGCAGGACTTCGACTACCTGCAGGCTGCCGAGAACCTCCGCTTTATGACTACAAAGCAGAACGGTATCATCACAGAGCGTTGCATCTACGAGTCTCCATACGATGCGTTCACAAACTACATGAACATCTTGGGCGACTTCCTTGCTCGCGTTCGCGCTCAGTATCCCGATATGGACAACGAGGAGCTTGGTTCATTGCAGCAGATGATTGACAACCAGGAGGTTGAGATTATTCAGCTCGAGGCCGAGGTTGAGCAGTTGAAGGCAAAGCTCGCTACAAAGGAGAAGAAGGCTGCCAAGAAGGCTGCAGCTCCTGCAGAGGCAGAGGTGCCTGTAGTTGAGGAGAAGCCAAAGAGAAAGTGTGTTAGAAAGCCCAAGGCTGAGTAATAAGCACAGTTGATAATAGAACCGTCGGTGGGACTTTTGTCTCGCCGACGATTTGTTTATGCAGAGTGACAAAACTGTCCCTCTTTGTCAAGAGGGACGAGCAACATAGTTGCGGAGGGAGATGAAAAATGCGAACCTCACTGACACGGCATGCCGTGTCCCTACGACAACGTCTGACTCGTGAATACATAAATGCGGCAGGAAATGATTCCTGCCGCATTTATTGTTTGTATATAGCTTGTCAATCAATCGTTGAATCTACTTGTGATGACCTCAATAGGTATCTCGTATTCTGTGCCGCCGCGCAGGCGTATGCTGCTTATGCTTATGTCGTGCGAGAGCTTGACAACTGATTTGTTTGAATCCAATGTTGTGCTCACCGGTATAAGCACTATCTTGTTCCAGTCGGGGTTCTCTTCCTCCCAGTTGGGGCTCTCTGCAATACCGTCCTGATACTCCTTGTAGCATGCCTTGATGAGGTTTGCTATGTTTGTAAAGGTGTACTCGTTTGTGCTTGAAGCAAAGGTTGTAGTGAACGAAGTCTTGCCGTCTGCAAGCTTGTTCTTGAGGAAGAACTTGAACATGTCACACTTTCTCACCATGAGAAGGGTGGTGTGTGGTGTTCTTGTGTAGCCGGCAGTCTCGTTGTAGCGTGTGAATGTTATCTTTGCTGAGTTTATGGTATCAGGGCCAACAATGTCAAGGATTGGCAGTGTTACCTCGGTGTAGAGACCGGCTGGGGTCTTCAGGTATGTGTGTTGCTTCTCGTTGGCAAGCGGTGTAAGGTCGTCATTATCGAAGTTATTCACCTGCAATACCTCCTTGCCCGAATAGAATGGAGCAGAGAGTGCCTGTATTGAGTCGAGCTCGCCGGTGCTACTTTCAATGTAGTGCTTGAAGCCTATGTCCAATCGTGTGCGGTATACCTTGAGCACAGTTCCGTCACCCTGTGTGCACTTTACATAGATGCCTTTGAATACATCCTTGATGAATACTTCGGAGTTGGCAAAGTGCTCTTTGCCAATGTGGTTTCCTTCACAGTCCTTCTCGTAGTATTTGCTGATGAAACTGTTTCCAATATGGTTGGGTAGTGGTATCTCAATGTGTCTTGAGTAGTTCTCGCCATTTAATATGGAGTCGTGGAGTGCAAAGTCAATGGCATTGTATGTCTTCTTTGCCAATGGCTCGGCATCGGGGCTATAGAACTCGGTGGGGTCGAGATTGGTGTAGTAGGGTGTTCCCTCCTCGAGTGTCTGGTCGAGTGCATATACCTCGCACTGCATTGAATTGAGCGAATCGCCATAGTATTCCTCAAAGTAGATGCGCAGTTTGGTGTATGTGGCGGTGTCACCAAGTACGCCGTTCTCGGGGAAACCATAGTCCTCGTTGCAGCCGAACTGTGTGATGAATCCCGATGTGAATACGGTGCCCGATTCCTCGTCGGTGTAGCGGCCAAGGTAGACCTCATTGGTATTGGCAAGGATTGAGTCGTTGGCCATTATTGTTCTGCTTGTGGCATTGAAATACTCAGTCTTTGCGGTGATGATGTCCTTGTTGGGGATAATGCTGCTACCTACAGACTCTGTGGTGTCGTCGCACTGCACGAATGTGAACAGTGTGAATATTGCAGGCAGTATGTATATCAGTTTTTTCATATCTCTTGTTAAAGATTATAAATAAAGGTTAATGGACCGCGTATTTATCAATCAAGCAACACCTGTTGTGGCGTTGCTTGACGGTTTGTTCTTTATCCCATTACTTTGTCGTAGAAGTCGTTGCATGATGTTGCATACTCCTCTTCGCTGCATCGTGGCTGTACCGGTTTGCCAAGTGACAGAGCGTAGTCGATGATTTCCTGTGGTATGTTATCGCCGTTAACTATCACGCCGTCGCTGTGGCTGATTGCCAACTTTGCAAGTTCAATATATGAAATAGGTCTCTGGATGTTGTCAATCATACCCTCGGGAATTTCGTTATTGAATATCTTCTCGGGGAAATTGTCGGGGAAATCGGTCTTGAAGTTGTCGTCATAGAGCGAAATCACAATCTTTGAATCGCGGAACGATGGCTCTTCCTTGTGTGTGCTCTTTACATACAATGGAACCAATGCCGAAATCCAGCCATGACAATGTATCACCTCGGGGCACCAACGCAGTTTCTTCACTGTCTCAAGGACACCGCGTGCGAAGAATATCGCGCGTTCGTCGTTGTCGCAGTAGTCGTTGCCGTCGGCATCGCTGGTCATCTGGCGGTTGTGGAAATAGTCATCGTTGTCAATGAAATATACCTGCATGCGTGCAGCCTGCAACGATGCCACCTTGATGATGAGCGGGTGGTCGGTGTCATTGATGATAAGGTTCATTCCCGAGAGACGGATAACCTCATGAAGCTGGTTGCGTCTTTCGTTTATGTTTCCCCATTTGGGTGTGAAAATTCTGATTTCCTTGCCAAGGTCCTGTGTAGCCTGTGGAAGGTAGCGTCCGGCTTTTGCCATTGGCGATTCCGGAACGAATGGTGTGATTTCCTGAGAAATAAATAAAATTTTGTTCGCTTTCATTTTCTTTAATTCATCACGAATGTAGTTCGTGCACGCAAAATTACAAAAAAAATGGCAAACGGGCAAGTTTAAACCGGTTTTAATGGTTTTTAATGACAAAAGGTTACCATAGCGGCTGTTTTACTTCCCTTTTTTGCAGTTCCGAGCCGTGGAGAGTTTGTCCTGTAGCGTCAATTGTTCGGCTCCATGAGGAATATTTTCATTTTATTATTTCTTTTTGTGCTTATTTGTTTGTTACTTTGCAGTCGCAAATGAAAAACAGGTTTTTGGGAATCATAAATTCATTGAAAGGATGAAGGTTGTAAACACTATAATCGAGTTGAGGAATCTGCTTGATGATTTCAGAAGTGAGGGGAAAAGTATAGGTTTTGTACCGACAATGGGAGCGCTCCATGCCGGGCATGCGTCACTAGTGAAGCGCTCGGTGACCGAGAATGATGTTACTGTGGTGAGTGTCTTTGTGAATCCCACGCAGTTCAATGACAAGAATGACTTGAAGAACTACCCACGTACACTTGATGCCGACTGTGTGTTGCTTGAGAATGTGGGTGCGACAATAGTCTTTGCTCCATCGGTTGAGGAGATGTATCCCAGCGAGGATACCCGTAAGTTCGACTTCGCTCCGCTTGACACCGTTATGGAGGGCGCTTGCCGTCCGGGTCACTTCAACGGTGTTGCGCAGATTGTGAGCAAGCTATTCTCTGCGGTTGAACCACACAAGGCTTACTTTGGCGAGAAGGATTTTCAGCAGCTTGCAATCATCCGTGAGATGGTGCGTCAGATGCAGTTCAATATCGAGATTATCGGTTGTCCCATTGTGCGTGAGGAGGATGGTCTTGCAATGAGTAGCCGCAATACCTTGCTCTCCGAGGATGAGCGCGAGCGTGCCTTGACTATTTCAAGCGCTCTGTTTGCAAGTGCCGATTTTGCACAGGTGAATTCCCTTGCTGCAACAAAGGCTTTTGTCGAGGATATGATAAATGATACCGAGGGGCTTGAACTGGAGTATTACCAGATTGTTGACGGCAACACACTGCAAGAGATTGAGGAGTGGGGCGACAGTGACTATGTTGTTGGTTGCATCGCGCTTTTCTGCGGAAAAATCAGATTGATTGACAATATTAAATATAAGGAGGTAAAGTAAGATGTTGCTTCATATGCTTAAATCCAAGATCCATTGTGCCACGGTTACCGAGGCGAACCTTCATTACATGGGAAGCATCACCATTGATGAGGAACTTATGGATGCTGCCGGAATGATTGAGGGTGAGCAGGTTCATGTTGTGAACAATAGCAATGGCGAACGTATTGTTACATATATAATCAAGGGTGAGCGTGGTTCGGGTGTGATTTGTCTTAACGGTGCTGCCGCGCACAAGTTCTCTCCCGGTGATGTGGTTATAATCATGGCCTATGCTACGATGACACCCGAGGAGGCTTCGGTGTTCAAACCGAAGGTTATTATACCGGATCGCCATAACAGGATATAGATGACTAAAAAGTAAAATATTGTTTTTGTATAACAGAGATAATTTCATACAAAAATAGTGGGTTGCCATCGGCAACCCACGATTTTTGTGTATATGTTTTATTTTATCCGAGCACTACAAGCACTGCGCCGTCGGCAACTGTATCGCCCTTGGTTACCTGTATTGCAACAACCTTTCCATCGCGGTCGGCATTGATGTTGTTCTCCATCTTCATCGCCTCAAGTATCACGACAGTCTGGCCTTTTGCCACTGTATCGCCCACATTTACCTTTACATCAATGATTACGCCTGGTAGTGGAGTCTTTATGCTGTGGCCACCGGCTGGTGCTGGCGCTACAGGCTGAACTGCAGGTGCAGGAGACGCTGTAGGTTTTGCTGTTACAGGCTGAACCTTTACAACCGGTTTCTCCTCAACCGGCTTCTCCCATTCAACTGTGTACTCTGCGCCGTTGACTGTTACCTTGGCAGTTGTGTCGCAAACTTCGTTTATAGCAACTGAAAACTCGTTTCCATTGATCTTATATTTGTACTCTTTCATAGCTTTACTTGTTTAGGTTGTTCCAGTGTTTATTTGTGTAGGTTATGGTGAGCACGCCACTTTCGTTATCGTGTACATTGTCACCCATGTATGTTGCCAATGCCATTGAGATGGCTGCAACAACAGCACCGTCAATATTCTTGTTCTCTTCCATAGTGATTCTTTTTTAAAGTGGTATGTTACCGTGTTTCTTCTTTGGCAGGTCCTGACGCTTGCTCTCAAGCTGTGCCAGAGCGCGGATTACGCGGAAACGGGTATTGCGCGGTTCAATGACATCGTCAATGTAGCCATATTTTGCTGCCTGATAGGGGTTGGCAAAGAGACGGTTGTACTCTGCCTCCTTCTCGGCAATGAATGCCTTGGGGTCTTCGGCTTCTTTAGCCTCCTTGGCATAGAGCACCTCGGCTGCTCCGGCAGCACCCATAACTGCGATTTCGGCACTTGGCCAAGCGTAGTTGAGGTCGGCGCGCAACTGTTTGCAGGCCATGACAATGTGTGAACCACCGTATGACTTGCGCAGGGTTACAGTAACTTTGGGGACTGTCGCTTCGCCGTATGCATAGAGCAACTTTGCTCCGTGCAGTATGACTGCATTGTACTCCTGTGCGGTTCCCGGCAAGAATCCAGGTACATCGACAAGTGTCACAAGTGGAATGTTGAACGCGTCGCAGAAGCGCACGAAGCGCGCACCCTTGCGTGATGAGTTGCAGTCAAGCACACCTGCATATTTGCATGGCTGGTTGGCAACGATACCTACAGATTTGCCGTTCATGCGCGCAAAACCTACAATGATGTTCTGTGCGTAGTCACGGTGTACCTCAAGGAACTCGCCGTTGTCGACAATCTCGGCAATGACACGGTACATGTCATATGCCTGATTAGGGTTGTCGGGGATTATGGTGTTGAGTGCATCGCTTGTGCGGTTGATGGGGTCTGTGCATGGCACTTCGGGCACACTCTCCATGTTGTTCTGTGGTATGTAACTCATCAGTTTGCGTATGAGTGCCAAACCCTCCTCTTCGGTTTGTGCCGTGAAGTGTGTCACGCCCGATTTGCTTGCGTGTACGCTTGCACCACCAAGTTCCTCTTGTGTCACCACCTCTCCAAGAACGGTCTTCACAACCTTTGGACCTGTGAGGAACATATATGCAGTGCCTTCCATCATTATGGTAAAGTCAGTGAGTGCAGGTGAATATACCGCACCGCCGGCGCATGGACCGAAAATTCCTGAAATCTGTGGAATCACGCCCGATGCCATGATGTTGCGCTGGAAAATCTCGGCATATCCGGCAAGGGCGTTGATACCCTCCTGTATGCGCGCGCCGCCACTGTCGTTGATGCCTATGACAGGTGCGCCCACCTTCATCGCCATGTCCATTACCTTGCATATCTTCTGCGCCATTGTCTCGCTCAACGAACCGCCTGTTACGGTAAAGTCCTGTGCGAATATATAGATAAGTCGTCCCTCGATTGTTCCGCTACCGACAACAACTCCATCGCCCAGGTACTGCTTCTTCTCCTGTCCGAAGTTTGTGCATCGGTGGGTGACGAACATGTCCATCTCC
Organism: Bacteroidaceae bacterium; assembly: GCA_017381475.1. GTDB lineage: Bacteria > Bacteroidota > Bacteroidia > Bacteroidales > Bacteroidaceae > HGM04593. The sequence continues at coordinate 1,007 of JAFOCD010000003.1, read as the reverse complement.
TCGAAACTGCCTTTGTCGAGCAGCATGTCAATGCGCTCACGTGCAGTGTACTTGCCGCGCTCGTGCTGTTTCTCAATGGCCTTCTCTCCGCCGCCAAGGCGTGCTTTGGCACGCAGGGCTACCAGCTCTTTGATTTTTTCAAATTGCTTGCTCATAATGTTTCATTTAGTGATTTTCTGTGAATGATGTTCCGTGGATTACTCCTCGCAAAGCTCGGTGAGAACTCCCTTTGTTGATTTGGGGTGCAGGAATGCTATCTGCAATCCCTCGGCCCCGGTTCTCGGAGCCTTGTCTATTGTGCGAATCTCCTTTTGTTCGCACTCTGCAAGTGCATTGGCTACACCATCCTCAATTTTGTAGGCGATGTGGTGTATGCCTTCGCCACGGTTCTCTATGAATTTGGCGATTGTACTCTCGGGTGATGTAGCCTCGAGCAACTCTATCTTTGTCTCTCCAACTTTGAGGAATGCCGTGCGCACTTTCTGATCCTCAACGGTCTCTATGTTGTAACACTCAAATCCCAATACCTGTTCATAGTAGGGTAGGGACTCCTCAATACTCTTCACTGCAATGCCTAAATGCTCAATTTTTGAAATCTTCATACTGCAATGTGTTGTGTTTCTTTGGTTTACGCCGCATTTTGCGAGCTTGGGAACACCGTGTTCAGTGCACCCAATCATTGCGAAGATAATACTTAAAAACGGATTGGCAATGATTTACCTCTTTTTTTTGGTTTTTCCGGGGTGTAGGGTAGAGATGGGTCAGTAGAAATTTATTGTGGGTAAGTGCATATAAATAAAATTCCAAAAGGAAAATAAAAAAACAGTGTAGACATTGCTTTCGCTCGTCGTTAAATTCTACAGCAGTCCTCAACCTTAATTGTTCACTTGTATTTTCCTTCAAGTCTTTCTATACGTGCTTTTTGTCGCTCAAAAAGCACCAAAAACGCCCGGCACCGGCAAAATCAGTCATAACAGCCTTCTGCTCGCGAGTCGCAAGCGACATCC
>JAFOCD010000030.1 GCA_017381475.1 Bacteroidaceae bacterium | reverse complement strand
CAGAATGTTTTGCGATATTATGGAGGAGTGGCGGAATTGGTAGACGCGCTACTTTGAGGGGGTAGTGACCGTTGGGTCGTGTGAGTTCGAGTCTCATCTCCTTCACAATTAACTAAAGTCAATAAATGCGGAATTTTCGCGCCAGCGAATGGGAAAGTTTACTTTCACACAATGAGCGCAGCCGGAAATGCCGAGTTTATGAAATAAACGCGGAAATAGCTCAGTTGGTAGAGCACAACCTTGCCAAGGTTGGGGTCGCGAGTTCGAGCCTCGTTTTCCGCTCATGAGGACAGCATTTAGCTGTCTTTTTTTGTTTTATTACGGTTGTCTAATAGTTTAGTTGGTAGAGCGCAATCTTGCCCCAAAAAGATAAGGAAATAGCATTGCCTGTCAATGCTGTGGTCGCGAGTTCGAGCCTCGTTTTGCAATGCGACTCCTTGCAGCTCTCGGCAAAGTGAAATTTTTCCCTTTGCTCTCGCTTGCTAAGAAGTTCCGCTCTTGAGGACAGCTTTTAGCTGTCTTTTTTGTTTTATGTATATTCTAAATAACACAAACGAGAACGGCCAGCCGTTCTCGTTTGTGTTTTTATATTCATTTTTATTCTATACTCTCGCAATTCAGCATCCATACGGCGTATGATGTATCAGATGTCATAATCCAGCCGCTTTGTGGGTCAAGGGCGCAACAGGTGACCTGTGCGCCGTCGGGCATTGCCGAGCGTTTGAATTGCTGTGTGAAGAAACGGCGAATGAATGTGGTGAGCCATTTCTTTATGGTTGCGTTGTCATATCGGCCATTGAACGCTGTCGTTGCCATGAGATATATCTTCTCGGGTGCAAAGCCGTAGCGCACGAAATGGTAGATGAAGAAGTCGTGCAGTTCGTAAGGGCCTACGAGATCTTCGGTCTTCTGCTTTATGTTGCCTTCGTTGTCGGCCGGAGTCAATTCGGGCGAGATGGGTGTATCCACAATGTCAAGCAGTGTGTTCTTTACCTTCTCGTCGGTCTCGTTGCCGGCAATGTTGCGAACCATGTGCTGCATCAATGTCTTGGGAACGGATGCGTTCACACCGTACATGCTCATTTGGTCGCCGTTGTATGTCGCCCAGCCGAGTGCAAGTTCCGAGAGGTCTCCTGTGCCGATTACAATTCCGTTCTCCTGGTTAGCGATGTCCATGAGGATCTGCGTGCGCTCGCGTGCTTGTGCGTTTTCATACGTCACATCGTGGTTGTTGATGTCGTGTTCAATATCCTTGAAGTGTTGTATGCATGCATCCTTGATGGAAATCTCCCTTATTTTTGTTCCAAGCGCCTGCATTAGTGTCAGAGCGTTGTTGTATGTGCGGTCGCTTGTACCGAAGCCGGGCATTGTAACTGCTGTGATGCAGTTACGTGGCTTGCCTATGATGTCGCATGCCTTGGCGGTGACAAGCAGGGCGAGGGTAGAATCGAGACCTCCCGATATGCCAATTACGCATGTCTTTGCGCCTGTATATGCGAGGCGTTTGGCAAGTGCTGCTGCCTGTATTGTAAAAACCTCGTTACAGTACTCCTTCAAGGTGTATCCATTTGGAATGAATGGCTGTGCTGCAAAGCGACGTATAAGCGTTGTGCTGTTGCTTGTGGTTTGTGGTATGTGTATTTCGGTTGTCGCTGTAGAACGTGCGAAACAGGTGTCTCCTTTGCGTTCCTTTGCGCATTTCTCGGTGTCAATCTCTGTTATCGTGTAGTGTGCTGCAGGTATGTGGCAATCGCTTTCGGCGATAATTTCGCCACCTTCTGCAACGGCGCAGTATCCGGGATAGGTAGCGTTGCTTGTTGATTCACCCCAGCCAATGCCTGCGTATATGTATCCGCATTTGTATCTTACGCTTTGTTCTGCTATGCGGCGCAGTGTCTCCTTGTGTGCTCCAGCCACAGCACGCTGTGCGGTGGGGTTGAGTATAATTGTCGCGCCGGCAGCTGCGTGGTTCGCGCCGGGAGCGGTGAGTGCTGCCGCCTCGTTGCCAATTTCAATGCCGAAACTATATGAGTCTGTGCGGAACAGGCCGCTCTTTACGAATGGAATCTCCTTGCCGGCGATGATGGCGTGGCTGTCGTTGGGCAGATTGTCGGCGCTTGTGAACCAACGGCTTTCGCCGAGCATGTCATTGAGTATGCGCTTGGGGGTAATACCAATAATCTCGCCCTTATATATTACAACAGCGCAGTTGTAGAGTGAATTGCGGTTTTCTATTGGTGCGCCGAATACAATGATACTGTCGCATGTTGCAGTTTCTTTTGAGATGTGTGCGATAGCATTGTTGCATGCCTGTATGAAATGCGGCTGTGTGAACAAGTCGCCGCAACTGCATGATGTCAGGCACAACTCAGGGAGTAGAATGAGTTCAGTCCCTTTCTTTGCCAACTCGGTTGTCAGCTCTATTATACCTTGGGCATTTTGGTTGCAGTTTGCCACTGCTGTTACAGGTGCTGCTGCCGCCGCTTTTACAAATCCGTATTTCATATAGCCTATTGTTTATATTCTTATGCGTTCTTTATACCTTATTATATATATAAGGTGTGTGATACAAAAATATGCATTTATTCTTATATGCTGTTCTCTTTTTTGTGAAAATCTGCTTTAGCATATATAAAAAAACGGTTACCGCAGTTGCGGCAACCGTTTCGGTATTGGGGTTTGTTTCTTTTAATAGATGTCCTCTGGCTTTGCAGGGTTGTTGAGGATGCTTGCAGGAACAAGCTCCAGATAATCCTGGTTGAACTCGTTAGGTTTGTCGTCTGTACCTCCCTCGGTTACATCCTTGAATCGTAACCAGTATTTCTTACCGTATTCGAGGTCGTATGTACCAATGATGCGGCGGAACGCCAATTTTGCGAAACGCATGCTCTTATCTGGTTTGGATGTGTCATATGAACCAAGGTAGATGCTTGCAGGAGCTTTCATGAAACCGCGGTTGCGCATAGCCTTGTCATCCTTGCGGTTCTCCTCTTCGTTCTCGCTGTCATCGAACCATCCCATGAACGCTAGGTTGCTTTCGCTGTTACGCATGTCCAAAGGAATACCGCAGATTTGCAATTTGCCCTCTTCACCGAAATAGAACTGTGCTACACCGCGCGCATCAGAAGCCGAGAATCCAAAGCGTACTTCGTATGAACCTTGTGGTACGTATGGAATACGATACTGGAAGTCGTACTTACCGGTAACGAGCATCTCGTCACCCTGATAGTTTGCATAACCGCCGTCATACATGGCGTTGTGAGGTCTCAAGTAATAGATGTGTGTATCGGTGTTGTTGTGTCTCAATCGTTTACAGAAGTCCTCTGGGATGTATGTAAGAGTGTATGTCGCGTCCTCGGGCATCCAGCGAACATCATTATTTGTCAATTCCGGGAACAAAGAGAATACATCCCAACGCATGCGCTCGTCAAAGATGTTACCTGACATCTCTGTCTCGTCATAGATAAGGATTTTATCAATTGTGTAAATCATGCCATTAACAGCTTGTGGCTGGAAGTCTTCGAGGTCTTTGCGTGAACGTGTTGTAGACTCGTCCTCTATAACAACATTGATATGCTTTTCCATCAAGTTTTTTCTCACACAACGTGTACCCATCTCCTGTGCGTAGTTTGCGACAAGCTGGTCTCTCAGGGATCCAGTCTCTCCGCTTACGCTTGTGTACTCGGTAGTACTGTTTGCGAAAGGCTTTGTAATCTTGATAGATGTGTAAGGCAGTGCTGTCTCGAAATAGTCGTATCTGTCAAATGATGTAGGCATGTTCTCTTCTGAGTCGAACTTACCTTTGTCTACTTCACCCTCCTTGCTGATTGTCTGGTAGTTTTCCATTATGAAGCCACCAGGACCTTTACTCGACTTGTAGAGCAACTTGCGGTCGATGATGTGGTAGGCAACAAACTTATAGAGAGGGTTGTTTGGGTTTGAGTAGTCTCCCTTGTGATTCCACTTCTTTTCGTTCTTGTTGAAGCTATTATCGCTTGCATAGTAGTGGGCCGCAAAGTACTCTAAATCCTCGATTGACTGGATTGAGATACCGAATGCGTTGTTGTTGGCGTCGGCCAATAGCTCGTCGGTCTCAACGAGAAGGGTGAAGCCCTGGTTGTATGCCTCGGGGTAAGGAGGCTCCTGTTTGTTCTGTGTCTTGAATGGAGGACCATATTTACCAAGACCGTCATAGTCGGGGTCAATCTCGTACTTTTCGAGATATACGTCGAAACCGGTCAGGCTTAAAGCCTCGCTGAACAAAGTGAATGCGGGCTGTGAAGCAAGCAGGGTTGATGTTGGCTGATCAGATGGAGAAAGGGTACCCTTTAATGCGTGGATATAGCCGTTCTCGGTCTCAATGTTCTGCTCCTCAACCTCGATGCCGTCAACAGTGGCAATTGTGTAGCCCTGTTCATCGTTGATCCAACCAAGCATGACGCTGCGACGGTTCATGGTCTTCTTAGGGAAGGCTCCGTTGCCGACATCAATAGTTGTAATACCCTGCTCAAGTATGTGGTTTTTTGCGATCTCGGCAGCCATACTGTCGCTCAGTTGATCGAGGTATGGCGATGTGATGCCTGTATTCTTGATTTTTACGGTAGGGTCAATCTTGTTAAGCTCTACGCTTTCTATGTACTCGTTGTACTTCTCCTGAAGGTAGTTGTCGATAGCCTCATTGGTGGGGGCAAAGCAGGTATACGAACCGTATGTAGACAATGTTGTCAACATGCTGCCACCTTTCTTACCGATTTTTGCCTGTTTGAGGATCTTACAGAAGTTGCTGTACTTTTCGTCGCTTTTTAAATGGTCGGTGATGAGTTTACCTTTGAATGTGAAACGGCTTTCCTCGGGGATTTCATCACTACAGCTGGTGAAAGTGTTGCTGGCAATAAGTGCTAAAGCGCCCAAAGCCCAAACCTTCATCTTGATTCCGAATGGTTTTTTCATATAGAAGTATGTTTAAGAAATTTATTTTTTCTTTAATAATGTATACTAACCCCCAAATTTAAATCTTTATTTTATAATGACAAAATAAAATCCGTGGCTTTTTCGGTATAGTTGTCAATTTAACTTTTCGATCTGCGCTTTATTCCCGGTTTACATGCATCCCGGACGTGCTTTTTGCCGCTTTTACAAAATTTAACACGAAAAAGTGAAAAAAGCGAGCAAAAAACTTGCGAGATAAATGAAATGGCTATATATTTGCAATGATTTCAGAAATGAAATGCAAACAACGAGGCGCGAGGCTTCAAAAAAAATAGAATAAGACTTTGATAATTTAAAAATTTATACGACTATGAGAAAGTACATTTGTTCAGTGTGTGGTTATATACATGAAGGTGAATCAGCTCCCGAGCGTTGCCCAATGTGCAAGGTTCCCTCAAACAAGTTCAACGAGTTGCAGGAAGGCCCCATCCAGTTCGTTCAGGAGCATGTGATAGGTGTTGCAAAGGGTTGCGACGACGAGATGATAAAGGACTTGAACAACCACTTCATCGGTGAGTGCACAGAGGTCGGTATGTACCTTGCAATGAGCCGCCAGGCCGACCGCGAGGGTTATCCCGAGATTGCCGAAGCCTTCAAACGCTATGCATGGGAAGAGGCCGAGCACGCAGCAAAGTTCGCCGAGCTCCTTGGTGACTGCGTATGGGATACAAAGACAAACCTTGAGAAGCGTATGAACGCCGAGGCCGAGGCAAACAGCGACAAGTACCGCATTGCCAAGCGCGCAAAGCAGCTCGACCTTGATGCAATCCACGACACAGTTCACGAGATGGCGAAGGATGAGGCTCGTCACGGCAAGGGCTTCGAGGGCTTGTTCAACCGCTACTTCAAGAAATAAACACTTCCGACATTATACTAAACGACAAAGAACTAACCCCTTAAGAATCTACTTTGAAAAACAACTGAGAAAAAACAACAATGAAAAGACCATAAATGTAATTGTTTTAGTAAGTGAATAGTGTTTAAATGACGCGCGCCGGCTGTAGTGATACACCCGGCGCGTTTTTCTGTTTGTTTTACGGTCTCCTGAGGCTATTTGCCCGCTTTTTTGCCCGTATCTCTTTTATTTCATGAATACGAAATATACAGCAAGGATAAGGAATATTACCGCAACAAAGTGGTTCCATTGTAATGATTCGCCCTTGAATAGGAAAGAGACGAATACACCGAATACCACGCACGATATTACCTCCTGTATAACCTTCAGCTGTACCAATGAGAATGGACCACCATTCATGTCCGAACCTATTCGGTTTGCAGGAATAAGGAATGCATATTCAAGCAGTGCGACACACCAGCTGATTAGTACGATTAACACGATAGAAGTGTTTGGTGAAATGACTTTCATCTCCTGGAGTTTTAGGTTACCATACCAGGCAAGAGTCATGAAGCTGTTTGATACAATCAACAGCAAGATTGTAAGTAATGACTTTGACATTGTTGTGTATTTTTACTGTTTTTTGATAATTTTTGGCGGTAGTAGGTCGGGCTGTATATTGCTCATTGACCCCCAAAGGTTATAGCGCGCATCGGGGTTCAGTGACTCCAAGTGTGCCAGCAAATCTTTCATGGCCTTGCGGTTCGAGTCGTTCTCGAACGGGCAGTTCTTTATCTGTGCCGGGAAACAGCTTTCAATGGCGTATGCCTCTACATTGTTCTCGTTGACAAGGCACAGTGGGCGGATGATTGCGATGGGAAATTTCTCCATCTGCATTACCGGTGCCATAGCGCTGAATGCTCCCTGGAATGTGATGTTCATGAGCATGGTCTCAATGAAATCGTCCATGTTGTGCCCAAGCGCAATCTTGTTGCACTCCAGCTCCTGTGCAAGCGTGAAGAGTGCCTTGCGGCGGTTCCATGAGCACAGGAAACATGGCGACTTGCGTGTGTCGGTCGACGCGTCGAAACTGCTCTCCACGATGTGAAGTTCAACGCCGAGCCCGTCGCAGAATTCCTGAAGGAAACCCAAATCGGACTTGTAAGGAATGTTTACCATTGTTACATGTGCGGCAATAATGCTTATTGATGGCTTGAAGATGCGGCAGCGCTCGGCCATCAGCTGCAGCAGGGTGAGCGAGTCCTTGCCACCCGACAGGGCAACGAGAATCCTGTCGCCGTCGGCAAACATGGCATAGTCCTTTGTTGCCTTGTTGAATTGCTTCTGTATCTTCTTGTACAACTTTTGCAGTTCGGTAAATTTTGCCATCGCTATTCCTGTGTTTTGCGCTTTTGAATTTTGCGGGTGCAAAGATAGTGCAAGTTCTTCAAATTTCTTTCAAAAAACCTCTCTCCTTACGCGAAATGTGTGCGCGTAATCTTAAATTTATTAAAAAAAGCGCGCCGGGTAGGTGTTGTTATGTTTTTATGTGCTATATTTGAGCAGAAGCTCGAATATAATTGGCACTCGCTTTGAAAAACGCTGAAGCAAGCTTCGTGTTTCTCGCTCGTTTGTGCTATATTTGAGCAGAAGCTCGAATATGATTGGCACTCGCTTTGAAAAACGCTGAAGCAAGCTTCGTGTTTCTCGCTCGTTTGTGCTATATTTGAACGATGAATACATACTGCACTTGCGGTATAATGATGATTTGTATTATGTTTATGAAGAAAATATTCACACTTGCTATATTCTGCCTTCTTGTTGTTTCCGGTGCGGTTGCCCAAACAAGGGATGCACTCAAGAGGACTTTTGACGAGGGGCGTTTCGACGAGGCAAAGCCCATGGCCGAGAAGTTGTATTCCCGTAACCCCAAGAACAGCGAATACAACTACTGGTATGCGGCCTGCTGTGTCGAAACCGGCGACACTGTCGATGTCGTGGAGATGCTTGAGTTTGCTGCATCGCGTAACATTGTCAATGCCTACCGCTACCTTGGCGATTGGTACTATGGTAAACAATACTATAACGCCGCCGCCCAAAGATACAGTGAGTTCATTGACAAGACCAAGGACGATGAACAGCGCGATGCCGTGCAGCAGAAACTGAATATATGCGACAGGCTCGACCGTATGGTATGCAACAGCGAGATAGTCTGCTTTATCGATAGTTTTGTTGTCGATAAGGATGCTTTTCTTTCTGTTTATACAATGGGCACCGATGTAGGTCGCATAGCGACTTGTGCCGAATATTTCAATGATGACGAACTCAAGGGTCACATAAACGAGACCGAGCGCGGAATGGACATCTTCTTCTCGGACGAGAATGACGACGATGAACCTCTGCTCAAACTGTTCCGCCGTTCAAAGGTGGGCGAGGAGTGGGGCAAGGTACAGTCGCTCCAGGGTATTGAGACATACGGTAATGACGACTATCCCTTTCTGCTTGCCGACGGTGTGACACTCTATTTTGCAAGTGACGGACAGGGTTCCATTGGCGGTTACGATATCTTCGTGTCGCGCATGGACACCGAGAGCGGCCGTTTCTACCGCCCCGACAATGTGGGCATGCCGTTCAACTCCACAGCCAACGATTATATGATGGCAATAAACGAGGTTGCCAACCTGGGGTGGTTCGCAACCGACCGCAACCAGCCCGACGGCAAGGTGTGTGTCTATGTCTTTGTTCCCAACGCAGACAAGGACAGGGTTAATGTTGATGCCATTGGCTATGACAATGCACTTGCAATAGCCAATCTCTCATCCATAGCTGGCACTCAGGTCGATGAAGAGGTGGTACGCAATGCACGCCGCCAGATGACAATGCTCTTCTATGCTCAGGAAGCATCGCGCAACAGTAGCGATTTTCAGTTCATAATAGACGACCTCAACACCTACAAGTCTTTATCCGATTTTAGGAGCAACGCTGCGCGCGAACTCTTCAAGGAGTGGCAGGCTGGAGTTGAGAAGCACGAGAATGACATCCGTGTGCTTGAAGACAGCCGCGATGAGTATACAGCTGCATCGGCTGCCGAAAAGGCAAAGATGCGCGATGCCATCCTGAAGCTTGAGGCGCAGATTGAGAACGACGCCCGGGTTTTGAAGCTCAAGGAGTACGAGGTGCGCCGCCTGGAACTTGAGGAAAAGTACGGCAAGTGAGGTAAAAGCAGGCTTTCACCTCATCGTGTTGCGGCAATTTTAATAGATTGAAAAAATAAATAGAACAATGGATATTTTAATAACTGTTTTGCTTGTGATTTTTGCAACCGTCATGTTGACGGCTGAGGTTGTTTTTATACCAGGTATCGGCATTACCGGTCTGTTGGGTGCGCTAGCCATGATAGGTTCTGTTTTCTATGCCTTTATGCAGATAAGCAGTATGGCAGGATGGATAACCCTGCTTGTGAGTACATTGATTTCCATAGCCCTTTTTCTTTGGGCGCTCTATGGCAAATCAATCGACAAAGTGGCGCTTAAGAAGAATATAAAATCCACCGTCAAGACAGTGGAAATGAGTGACTTTGCCATTGGCGACCGTGGTGTTGCCAAGACAAGGCTTGCCCTCATTGGCGAGGCTGTGATAAAAGGACGAATCGTTGAGGTAAAGTCCGAGTCAGGCTTCATCAACGAGAATGAGGAGATAGAAGTCGTCCGCATATCGGAAGACTCACTCTTTGTGGCAAGAGTGAATAAATAAGATAAAAGCAAGAAATAATTAACTTAATAACTAACAAAAAATCGTATTATGGATGAAACAAACATGTATCTGATTGGTGGAATCGTGCTTGGCGTAATTATATTGCTGGCAGTAATCTTCCACTATGTGCCGTTCGTGCTTTGGATGTCGGCCAAGGTGTCGGGCGTGAGAATTTCGTTGTTGCAGCTGTTCCTCATGCGCATTCGTAATGTACCTCCCGGCCAGATTGTACAGGCCATGATTGAGGCACATAAGGCCGGCCTTGAGAATATTACACGCGACAGCCTCGAGGCGCATTATCTTGCCGGTGGCCATGTAGAGAGGGTGGTGCATGCCCTTGTGTCGGCATCAAAGGCGAATATAGACCTCTCGTTCCAGATGGCAACCGCCATTGACCTTGCCGGACGCGATGTGTTCGAGGCTGTGCAGATGTCTGTCAACCCCAAGGTGATTGACACACCACATGTGACAGCTGTGGCCAAGGATGGTATCCAGCTCATAGCCATTGCCCGTGTGACCGTGCGTGCCAACATCAAGCGTCTTGTCGGTGGTGCCGGCGAGGATACTGTGCTTGCCCGTGTAGGCGAGGGTATCGTTTCGTCAATCGGTTCGGCCGACAGCCACAAGGCAGTGCTCGAGAATCCCGATTCAATCTCCAAGCTCGTGCTCAGCAAGGGACTCGATGCCGGCACTGCGTTCGAGATTCTTTCAATTGACATTGCCGACATTGACATAGGCAAGAACATCGGTGCAGCATTGCAGATTGACCAGGCCAATGCCGACAAGAATATTGCCCAGGCCAAGGCCGAGGAGCGTCGTGCCATGGCCGTTGCCCTTGAACAGGAGAACAAAGCCCGTGCTCAGGAGGCTCGCGCCCATGTGATTGAGGCCGAGGCCGAGGTGCCAAAGGCTATGGCCGAGGCATTCCGCAATGGCAATCTTGGTATCATGGACTATTACAGGATGAAGAATATCCAGGCCGATACGGCAATGCGCGACAACATTGCCAAGGAGTGATGTGTTGTATAAGTGAAGAACTTAAATTGATTTTATTATGAAGCGTTATTTCGCTCCTTCGGAGTTGCTCATTGAGCCAAACGGAGCAATCTACCATTTGGGAGTAAAACCAGAGCAGTTGGCCGATAAGATTATACTGGTGGGCGACCCGGGTCGCGTGCCATTGGTGGCATCTCATTTCAGTGAACAGGAGTGCGACATACAGCACCGCGAGTTCCGCACCATAACAGGTACCTACAAAGGCAAGCGCATTACCGTGGTTTCAACCGGTATCGGTTGTGACAATGTGGATATTGTGGTGAACGAGATTGACGCACTTGCCAATATCGATTTCGCAACCCGTTACGAGAAGGACGAGCTACGCAAATTGCAGATGGTTCGCATAGGTACCTGTGGTGGCTTGCAACCACATACACCGGTTGGAACATTCATCTGCTCGGCAAAGTCGGTAGGCTTCGACGGCCTGCTTAATTTCTATGCCGGACGCAACGAGGTGTGCGACCTCCCCATGGAGCGCGCCCTGCTCAACCACTTGGGTTGGAGCGGCAACATGTGCCAGCCTGCGCCCTATGTCATTGCTGCCGACAGTGAACTCATCGAGCGCATTGCCCAGGACGACATGGTGCGTGGCGTGACAATTGCCTGTGGTGGCTTCTTCGGCCCGCAGGGACGCCGTTTGCGCGTGCCTCTTGCCGACCCTCACCAGAACGAGAAGGTAGAGTCTTTCCTCTACGAAGGACAGCAGATAACCAACTTCGAGATGGAGAGCTCGGCACTTGCCGGCCTTGCAGCCCTCATGGGACACCAGGCAGTCACCGTTTGCCTTGTAATCGCTAACCGCCGTGCAAAAGAGGCGAATGTCGACTACAACGAGAAGATGAATGAGCTTATCAAGACAGTGCTTGAACGCATCTGATATTGGGATTTACTAAAAAGCGTACTCCTGTGTTACGCTTGTTCTTAAAATCCTCATTTACGCTTTGTAAACTCCGGTTTTAAGAACTTCGCAAGCCTTGGATTCCATCTTTTTAGAAAATCCCAAGTAAGCGGTATAACCGTAGGGGCAGACCGATGTGTCTGCCCTTGCAATGAAATAAAAGAACTCTTCCACTTTAAAAGGGGAGGTGCCCGTAGGGCGGAGGGAATAAAATTACAGAAATCAAAATCAAAGAAACTCCTCCGCTTTTTAAAGAGGAGGTGTCACGAAGTGACGGAGGAGATAATTTTACAAAACAACCAGACATTAAACCAATGAACGACACAATATGCGCCTTGGCAACACCGCAGGGTGGGGCAATAAGTATAATAAGAGTATCGGGCCCGGGAGCTATAGAATATGTATCCGGCATATTCACCCCACGCAAGGGGCAACCTCTTGCTGCCCGCAAGTCACACACTGTGGTATTTGGCGACATCTGTACCGACGGCAAGGAAATCCTTGACGAGGTGCTTGTTACCGTTATGCGCGCGCCATATACCTACACAGGCGAGGATGTCATTGAGATAAGTTGCCACGCATCGTCCTACATCACTCAGCAGCTACTGCTGTTGCTTCTCAACCTTGGCGCGCGCCAGGCCGACCCGGGCGAGTTCACCATGCGTGCTTTCCTCAACGGAAAGATGGACCTTAGCCGTGCCGAGGCTGTTGCAGACCTTATTGCTTCGTCGTCAAAGGCATCGCACCGCCTGGCCATGAACCAGTTGAAGGGCGATTTCAGCAACGAACTTGCGGGGTTGCGCGACAAACTGCTCAAGCTCACCACTCTCATGGAATTGGAGCTTGACTTCAGTGAGGAGGATGTTGAGTTTGCCGACCGCACCCAGCTCATGCAACTGTGCGACGAGATTGACCGCGTGATGACACGCCTTACCAACTCCTTTGCTGTTGGCAATGCCGTGAAGAATGGCGTGCCGGTGGCCATTGTGGGCGAGACAAATGCAGGCAAGAGTACCCTGCTCAACGCCCTGTTGCGCGAGGAGAGGGCAATTGTCAGCGACATCAGCGGCACCACACGCGACACCATTGAAGGACTCATGAACATTGGTGGCACAACCTTTCGTTTTGTCGATACCGCAGGCGTGCGCGAGACACAGGATGTTGTGGAGCGCATTGGCATTGAGCGTGCCCTTGAACAGCTCAAGAAGTCATCAATAGCCCTGTGGCTTGTAGACCCTGCAGCCGATTACACCCAGATGGAAATCACGGCAAAAAAGATACTCCCCGAATGCAAGGACAAGAAACTTGCGGTGCTCATAAACAAGAGCGACACCATCAGGGACGAACGCCTTGCCGAGATTCTGGAGTGGTGCAAGAGCCTTGTTGCCGAGTGCGGCGACGGCATCATTTGGAACGAAAACGATATGTGGGCAATATCAGCCCGCTACAGAAGCAACCTCGACAGGCTCGAGGAGTTCCTCGTGCGCAGTGCTGCACTCCCGGCAATCTCAAGCGGCGATGTCGTTGTTACCAACGTGCGCCACTACGAAGCCCTCACCCGTGCCCTTGCAAACATCAAGGAAGTAAAGCAAGGCCTCGAACTCGGCCTCAGCGGTGACCTCGTGAGTGAACACCTGCGCGCTGCCATCCACAATCTCAGCGAAATCGTCGGCGAAGTCACCAACGACGAGGTGCTTGGAAATATATTTGCCAATTTCTGCATCGGTAAGTAAAAACTCTGCATCGGCAAGTAATAAATTACAGTCAATATAACTATTCCAGAAAATTATTTTAAACTTACGTAATAAAAAATGGTTATGAAAGATATACAAGAAAGAGCTGAAAGTTATGCTGCAGAAAAGATGAATGACTTAATGGCTAAAGCTATTGCACAAGCCTATGCAGATGGTTTTCGGGATGGATACAAAGAACGTGATTCTGAGTCTGTCAAATTTGATTCTATAGAGGGAGAAATATGTGTTCATGATTTAGGATTGCCAAGTGGCACATTGTGGTCATTGCATTATTTGGACAATGAAGAGGAGGAAACAAATTATCTTCCTTATATTAAGGCCACCAAGCTAGGATTGCCTTCCAAAGATCAAGTTGACGAATTAATAGAGAACTGCAGGTGGCAAGGAGAATATAGTTCTACTGGATTGTCTTTTTATGGTGCTATTTGCATTGGTGCAAGCGGAGAGAGAATCTCTTTCGATTCCTGTGGATATATGGAAGATGACAGGCGGGTAGGAGCACCGAATTATGGTGGAGGAAACGCATACTTCTGGATACATGATGAAGAAGCTGGAGACGAAAAGAATGCTGTTAGAATATGCGGTGTAACGGAGGGGAGGCCCAAGATAGAAATAGTAAAAATCTTCTCTGGTTACAAGCTTCCAGTTCTAATCGTGCGAAATGGAATCAATAACATATTGAAAGCATCTCAAAGAACAAGAGGCTAAACAAAATGAATGAGATAATTTACTAATTTTGTGATTACAACAATATTCCATAACGAATCTTTGCGACATCGGAGTACCTTGAACAGTTTTTTTAGAAACCTTCTGTTCGGAGAACAAAACAAACAGAGCAACCGCACAATGTTGAAGGGAGAGTACCAAAGTGCCACTCCAGAAATTTCAAAGAGCCAAAATGGCACTTTGAATGGCGCTTAGAATTAACTTTGATAATTAACAATAAATAAAGGTATTATGGCATATAAATATTCAAATCCGCCACAAACCTCTTCAACAAGAAAGTCAAGAAGTATGGGAAGGTATAGAACTTGCCATTGAATCCGATATTCTTATATCCCAACTTAATTCCATATTTCACATCTGGATATTTATATTCTTTAAGCAAATTATTCAATGATGCAGTTGCATTGTCATTGGATTTTACTTCTACAGGAATAAGGGAGTCTGCATCACGTACAAAGAAATCCATTTCAAGAGAAGGCCTGTCGCTGTTGTAGTAATAGAGATTGTAACCTTGTTTTACAAGCATATCTCCGACTATGTTTTCGTATATAGCTCCTTTGTATGTGCCCAGATTCTTATTGGCTCTCAAATCTTCCTGTGCTTCTTCATCGAGTGAGGCAATCAAAAGTCCTGTATCTTTGTAATAAATCTTATATAGTTTAGGATCATAGTTCCCCTTAAGTGGAAG
The DNA here is from genome assembly GCA_017381475.1 of Bacteroidaceae bacterium. GTDB lineage: Bacteria > Bacteroidota > Bacteroidia > Bacteroidales > Bacteroidaceae > HGM04593. The sequence continues at coordinate 1,362 of JAFOCD010000030.1, read as the reverse complement.
TTCAGGGTGATTCAGGCAGTAGCAGACGTTTATAACGCCAGCATCAGCAAGCCATTCAACACAGCCAATATAATCTCTGTTACGTGCGTTCTTTGCAATTTTGGTAATCTGAAAGCGTTTGTTTTCTTTGGCCAAGAAGGTAGAAATGTGATTATAAACGGCCTTAACCTTTGCTTTATCCAAACCTTCCACATATTTGGTGATATCCTCCTCATAGTCTTTGAGCAATTGTTTCTGTATACCCAAAGTTCCACTGAAGTTCTTGTTCTTGATATATGTATTTACCACCTCAGGCATACCACCGATAGTTGCATAATCACGGAACAATTCAAAAAGAACATCCATTTGTAATTTGGCAAGTGGCTTGACTTCCAACATCTGTTGGTACAGTTCATCTATAAAATCCTCAGTGTAACCCTTAGCCCAAAGGAACTCCTCGAAATCCATGGAATGCATTTCATAATCTTCCTTATAGCCTACACTATTGGATTCGATTTCCTGATAATTGATTCCCATCAATGAACCGGAACAGATAACATCGAAGCGTCCATCGAGCTTAAAAAACTTCAATGAAGTAGCACAATTGGGACAAGCTTGTAACTCATCAAAAAAGAAAAGAGTTTCATCTGGAATAAACTTGAGTTCAGGATTTAGTAACGATATGTTTTTAAGAATAGTATCAACCTCAAAACCATCCTCAAAGATATTCTTATATTTAGGTTGCTCTACAAAATTAATCTGTATAACCGTTTTATAGTTTTGACTGGCAAACCACTCGATAGAGCGTGTTTTTCCAATCTGACGGGCACCTTTAATGATTAGCGGTTTTCTATCTGGATTGTTTTTCCAAGCCATCAAATAGCTATCAACTTTTCTTCTAAGCAGTTTGTCCATATCTAAAATCTTTGATTACAGCTGCAAAGATAACACATTTTACATAATCCTAGCTATAAATACGTAGATATTTCACATTATCCCATTTGTTTTCATTCTATATTTCACATAATCCCAACTAAAATAAGGTGATTATTTCACATTTTCCATAATTTATCGAATAGAATGGCAGTACGATAATATGAGCCCCAAAACTTTTGACTCCAAGCGGAGTCAACCTAAATCAGGAAATGACACTGTTTGGTTTACTCGTATCATATATATACAGGGTGGTGTTATTCTATTTTTATAAATTATTCAATCAAGTTTGGTGTTTCTTGCCGGTTTGTATATATTTTTGCAGTGACAAGACAGGCGCTATATGGATATTGTAAAGGACAGCATATTTGAAACGGCCGAGAGGTATGTGAGGTGTACCGATAAGTCGGTGTTCCTGACCGGAAAGGCGGGTACGGGAAAAACTACTTT
>JAFOCD010000029.1 GCA_017381475.1 Bacteroidaceae bacterium | reverse complement strand
TACAACGGCAACGTGCTGGAGATGCCCGGCTACAACCAGAAAGTTTCAATGGTTGAGAATGGCGGTACAGCAGTAAGAATTGACAAGGCAACTGTTGCAACAGGCGATTTCACATACATCCCAGGTGTAGTTACAATCTCCGCCGTTAACGGTTACAGCGCAACAGAAACAGGTAGCGTCAAGCGTTTGAGCGCAAACATCACAGGCGATGTATTTGCAAGGGACAACGCAGCACTCTGCTACAACGGTACATGGAAGATTGTTGAGGTGAGCGACTTCACTGCACAGCTTGCAGGTCTTGTAAAAAAGTGCGAGCTCATTGTCCTCACAGCAAAGGTGGGCGAGATTGGCCAGCCAAGCCAGGAGGCTCTTGACTACTTGCAGAACAGCGTCATCAACCCAGCAAGCCAGGCTGTTGCCGACGGCGCAGTTACCGAGGAGCAGTACAACGCATATGTTGCACTCTATCACCAGTTCCAGATGATGCCACGCACATCAATGGCCGATGCTCTTGATTTTGGTGCATACTACTACATCCGTAACGGATACTTCACAAACTACTATGCAGCACTCAACACAAGCAACAAGCAAATTGGTGTAAGAGGCAGCAAGGGAACCGGCGACATTTTCCTGTGGAGTTTCACAAAGAACACCGATGGCACCGTATGTATCTATAACAAAGCCAATGGAGAAGCGGCCTACATCGGCACCGATGCCGACGACCAGACATTGTTGGTGGGACAGGAATATCGTTGGACACTGGTTGAAACCACCACCGACCAGGGTAACAAGGGTATCGGCATTGTCAGCGGCAACGGTTCATCGGCATGGTATGTCAACCCAAGTGCTTGGAACTATGTTCTCACAAAGCCCTATACATGGGGCGGCAGCGTGTGGACACTGGAGAAGAGCAATGTCCAGGTTGAGACAGGCATCACCGAGGTGAAAGGTGAAAGCGGAAATGTGAAAGGTATTTTTGACCTCAGCGGCCGCCGTGTTGAGAACCCCACAGCCGGCATTTACATTGTAAATGGCAATAAGGTTCTTGTAAAGTAAAAAGACAAAAATCATTAAATCATAATCCGTGGAGTTGCAATTGCAATTCCACGGATTGTCTTTATTAGGTAATTATATATAAAAATACAGGCTGTCATTTTGAGCAAAGCGAAAAATCTATTGCAGGCATATTTAAAGATACTTCACTACGCGAAACGCAACTGTCCCTCTTTGCGTTGGGGGACAAAAAACTCGCTTTCGCTCGCCGTCATATTCTACAGCAGTCCTCAACCTTAATTGTTCACTTGTATTTTTCTTCAACTCTTTCTTTCTGTACTTTTTTGAAAAAGTACCAAAAACAGGGCAGTCGTGTACGGCATTCGGTGCTTAAAAGTTGACAACACCGCCTTTCCGCATCCCGTGCGGTGCAAACTATGTCTGCACTACGCACGACTAACTGCTGGCGGTATTGTCGATTTGCTTTGCAAATTCAAGAGTCGCTTTGCGACATCTTTCAGTCGGTTCACACCTCGCCGCTCGCTGCTTGTCGCAATGCTTGGGGTGGCAAGAACTCGCTGCGCTCAAACATCATGCCACCTTTTTCCAAGCATTGCTCGGCTACTCGCTGTGCCTCACAACGCTGCCCTTCCGCCCTTGGCGGGGAATCACCTTTTGCAATTAACAGGCGCATAGAAATCTCAACACTGCTACCGTTGAAAATTGCGAGTAAGCGAGTGTGGGTAAACTTGTTTACACACAAAGCGAGCGGAAGCAATTTCAAAGAAGTTAAAACAGTTGTAAATTTAATACATTAATAGACAGCTCCCCCAGACTTTGAAGATGAGCCCATATTTAAAGATACTTCACTGCGCAAAGCGCAACTGTCCCTCTTTGCGAAAGAGGGACGAGCGTAGCGGAGGGAGTTCGGAAATCTCGCGAACATTGTCATTTTGAGCTAAGCGAAAAATCTATTGAATGCATATTTAGAGATACTTCACTACACTTTGTTCCGCTCAGTATGACAAGCCCACGAACAATGTCATCCAAAGCGAAGTCAAAGGAGCTCTAAACATTTTTATCCACCCTCAACAAACCTCATTATCACCCGTTCTGCCTCGGCCGGTGTGTCGGCAAGCGAGAGCAACAAGTTCTTGTACCCACCACTCTGCTGCAAGCTTTGCAACAATGGATAGATGGGGAATTTGCCACACCAGTATTCGCTGTCAAGGAAAACCATAGGGCTTGCATGACCGAATGTCTCATAGTGATTCTGCGCTGCATCCTGGAATATCTCCTGCATGGTGCCAGCGCTGCCGGGAGAGTATATCACACCACCCTTTGCTATGGCAAGCAGGCCATCCTCGCGTATGCTGTTGTCGAAATATTTTGTTATGTGCGTTGCAAACGGAGTCGCCGGCTCGTGGCCGTAGAACCACGTGGGGATTCCCACGCTGTAACAATCACTAACGCGCGGCATCTTCTCCATAAGATCAAAAGCCGAAGAGAGCCAATCCTCATCCTTGTACGATGGTGCCTGCGACAGCAACATCAAAGCATCATCAACTGCCACATCGTCGCGCCCGGCAAGCCACGCACCAAGATGCGCCGCCTCCATTGCACCAGGACCACCACCCGTAACCACCAGGCAACCCTGCTCGGCAAGGTGCTTTGCAATAAGCACCACCTTACGGTAGTTATCATCGGTGCGCAAAAGGGCATGACCACCCATCACCGCCACCACCCTGCACTCATCGTAACGGGAAAGGAAATCGTGCAAAGCATCACTCATCGAATGGTCGTGCAACGAACGCGCAAGCGTCTCGGCAATATCGGCCGCCTGCTTGCCACACTCCATGTAATGACGGTATATGCGGGTATCGTAACAATGCTCAAAGGTAGAGGGATTGCGGTAGTCATACCCCGCATACAGCGTAGCTGCTGTGTACAACTGCGCGGGGAAAGGATTGAACGGCACCGGCAATTCGGGCAACACGCAACAATCGGGCGCAAGCTCCGCGCGCATCACATCGGGCATTGAGCAACCGAAGAATATACAATCCTCAAAACGGCACTGCACCGCATTGCGCCCGAACTCAATGTTCTGGAAAGCATACCCCTTGAGCAGCGCGCCCGGAGCAATCAATGGCAGCAGGGCATCATAACTCTCTATTTCAATGTATTTTTTCATAGCAGATTCAGTTTGCATTGGCTAATATAGTCAAAAAGCAATAGACTACAAAGTTGTAATAGAAAATAAGGAAATAACATACTTATTTACACTATATATGTGCAATACTCATTTTCATTACAAAAGTGGCAGAACTGCAACTTTATAAAATGATAAAAGAACCATCTTTGCTTAGTCTTGCATAAATAATTAAAGCAATGATATAGGAGTTGACCCAGCGGCCCCTGTCATTTTTCGGGCAAGCCCTCAACAACACGTCTGAGCAAAGCGAAGTATCTTTGTTCTGCGTGGTTTTGAGATCCTTCACATCCGTTCAGGATGACAAATTCACGAATAATTTCAGCGTTGGGTCAACATCTATATTATTACCATAATTAAATATTACTTGCTCAGACAAAACCTTTTGACTACTTTTAACGGTGTTAATTGCAAATAAATTTGCATTATCTCATTCACTTGCACTACATTTTACATTCGTTGAATGTAGGCTTCGCCTCGGAATAAAAAATAAATAAAATTTATTTTGTTCTTCTCTCGGCTTGCACTACATTTGTATGTCACAACCGACAAACGGTTGAGGTGACATATTAGTAAAAGAGCGTTTTGCGTTTATCCACCGCCGAAATCTGGACAATTTCAGCCAATTTAGGATAATGAGCAAGGTGCTCACGCTGGTGTTATATATGCACCCCATCAATGGGGAGTGTGCTATATACCGTTCGGCGTGGGCTATTGTTTGTTACAATTGGCAGGCAGTCCAGAGCCTCGGCGTGGTAACTACAATAGTTCCCACGCTTTCTTTTTTGTTAATCGCTTTCATCCGGGAATTGTGGAAGAGGAAATAATAATGACTATGATTAAAAGAATGAAATTGATTGTAGATGTTAAAAACCCATCGTTGTTAAAAAATTTAAAGAATCTTCAACTACTTGGAGTTGAATTGGAAAAAAGAAACCTTGGGCAAATATTAGAAACAGGCGAATTAGTTTATGACAGCGAAAATGAGAAAGAGGTTATGAAACTTGTTGATAAAATAATACTTCCGACATCTTATAATCATGAAAACAATTAAACATCTATTCATTGCGCTACTGTTGCTGTCTGCAACAGGAGTGACAGCCCACGACTTTGAGGTAGATGGTATCTATTACAACATTATCGATGCTGAAACTGTTGAGGTTACTTACAGAGGTGATTACTACAATGAGTATTCCAATGAATATGCCGGCAGTGTGACAATCCCCCAGAGTGTTAAATATGAAGGTATCACCTACAGCATTAAAAGCATTGGATATGCTGCGTTCGGTGATTGTAGCGGGCTTACAAGTATTGAAATCCCTAACAGCGTTACAAGTATTGGTGAGTGGGCGTTCTATGATTGCTCCGGACTTACAAGCGTTGTTATTGGTAACAGCGTTACAAGCATTGGATATGAAGCGTTCTATGGTTGCACGAGGTTAAAGACTATTATAAATTTATCTAATCTTACATTCAGTAAAGGTTCAAGCGATCATGGTTATGTCGCGCGTAATGCTAACAAGATAATCAATGCACCCAATGGTTTAATAGACGGTGATTTTATTTGGTTCGAGAAAGAGAATAAAATGACTTTCGCCGGTTATTTGGGCAACTCAACCGAATTAACTCTGCCAGCTGAATATAATGGAAAGAGCGTTACTAGCATTGGAGTGGAGGCGTTCTATAAATGCTCTGGCCTTACAAGTGTTGTAATCCCCAACAGCGTTACAAGCATTGGAAGTTCAGCGTTCAATGGTTGCGCCGGCCTTACATGCGTTGAAATTCCTAACAGCGTTACAAGCATAGGATATGACGCGTTCGGTGGTTGCACCGGGCTTACAAGTGTTACAATAGGCAACAGCGTTACAAGCATTGACGATTATGCGTTCTATAATTGCTCCGGACTTACAAGCGTTGAAATTCCTAACAGCGTTACAAGTATTGGAGATGATGCGTTCTATGGTTGCTCCGGACTTACAAGCATTGTAATCCCCAACAGCGTTACAAGCATTGGAAATTATGCGTTCTTTTATTGCACTGGGTTAAAGACTGTTATAAATTTCTCTAATCTTACATTCAGCAAAGGTTCAAGCAACAATGGTTATATTGCGTATTATGCCGAAAAAGTTTACAACGCACCCAATGGCTCAATAGAGGGTGAATTTATATTCGGTAAACTAATTGGGGTGAATACTTTGGTTGGATACTTAGGCAACTCAACCGAATTAACTTTGCCAGCTGAATATAATGGAAAGAGCGTTACAAGCATTGGAGTGGAGGCGTTCTATAAATGCTCTGGCCTTACAAGCGTTGTAATTCCTAACAGCGTTACAAGCATTGGAGATGGGGCGTTCTATGGTTGCTCCGGACTTACAAACGTTGTAATCGGTAACGGTGTAACAAGCATTGGAGATTGGGCGTTCTATGGCTGCACCAATATTGAGAATTTGTATATAAGCAATTCATTAGAGCGTATTGGTGAAAAAGCCTTTGCCGGTTGCAAAAAGATAAAGGAGATAAAGATTGGTTTGGAAAAACCAATACGTGGTGCAGCAAATATTTTTGCCGATGCTGTTTATGACAATGCGGTTCTGTATGTACCAACAGGTACAAAGTCGCTTTATGAAAAGAGAGAGCCTTGGAATCTGTTCTTTGATATTGTTGAAATAAATTTCACCGGAATAGACGAAGTGGTTGACGAGATGAAAGGCGAGAACGGAGAGGTGAAAACTATCTACGATTTGCAAGGTCGTGAAGTGACAATCCCAACAACGGGTATCTACATTATCAATGGCAAAAAGGTCTTGGTTAAGTAAGGTTATGATTTTTTAGACATAAGAACAAAAGAACATATCTGCGAGTAAGCGAGTGTGGGGAAGTATACTTACACACAAAGCGAACAAAAGCAGGTTAAACGAAGTTAAAAGTCCTTCTTGACATATGATATGTGTGTCGCAAAGTTTCACTTACGACGATAAACAAATGAGGCAGAGGCAAGGTGAAAATAAATTCTCACCTTGCCTCTGCCTCATTTATTAGATTTTGAAATGAATTCCAAATCCATATCACTATGGCAAAAAGGCGTGAAGGGGATAACGCTTTCTTTTGTACTTCTGTTCTTCTGTCTCTTAAAACTTTAAACTGTTATGTGTGGATTTTGAAAGCCCTCGTCGCTAAGTTCCGCCGGGATGACACTGTTCGCGGTGCTTTGAGATTCTTCACTACGTTCAGAATGACAATGCTCGCTGCGAAGTATCTCAACTTTCATATAGTTCTAAGACTCTTCACTACATTCAGTTTTTCAACATAACTTACTCATAAAGGAAGAACTGTGGACGGCCGTAGAGGCGGAAGTCCTTGATGCAGCCGGGGAGGTTGACATCGCGGGTGAGGATGCGGAAGCCCTTAACGGTGCGTATATTGCCAAGGTCGATGATTACCTGGTGTGGCAATGGCTTAACATCCTTGCGCCATGCGGAGTGCCAATAGGTCTTTTCGTCGCCGTCAATCATATCGTCGGCCACGCCCTCGCCAAGTGCCTCGGTGTTGGTGAATACCACGTTCCACTTATCCTTGTTTATGATGTTGCCGCTCTCGTCAATGAGTTCAATCTCGCAGATGCATGAGTGCTTGTCATCGTATGTGCTCTGCACATCGATACACAAGTGACGCAATGTCTTCATGCCGTCGAATGTAAACTCCTGCCAGCCTGTCTTGTGCTCTACAGTACCTTTGAAGATGCCGTCATACTCATCGAGAATGGGCACGCGGTTATAGTCGCGTGAGGTCTTGAAGGCGTTCTTGTCGGGACCAAGTACATTGAGGATTGGCTTGTCGACACCGCAGAGAGTGCGCTTACCGGTGTACTCCATCTCGAACACGACAATCTCGTTCTCGCCCTCCTTGAGCCAAGGAGCAGGCAGGTACATTGTCTGCTGTGGGCCAATGCCCCAGAACTTGCCGAGAGACTTGCCGTTTACCCAAACAGCACCCTTACCCCACCCTGTCATGTCAACGAATGTATCGCCTACCTTGTCAATGGTGAATGTGCCACGATAGAAGCCCGGGAGGTTACCCTCGTAACGCAATTTGGGGAAGCGGAAATCCTTTACTTCGGCGCGGTGCAATGGCAAGCCGGTTGTTGTCCAGCCGGTGAGTTCCTCGCCGTTGAAAAGCACGCGCTTTGTAATACCCTTGAGGTTATTCACAAGGTCCTTACCGTAGTTCACGCGACCACCGTTCTCTACAAGAATCTCAAGAACAGAGTTTGGCTCGGTAACATTCAGCGCAATGCTGTTCTGATGGAAACGGCGGTCAATGCTACCCACTACCTTGCCATTGAGAATTACAACGGCATAGTCACGCAACTCGTCGAGCACCAGTTTACCGCTGTCGGGATTAGCAACAGTTGTCTGATAGTGCAAATAACCATAGTCCTGCATCATCGCCTCAAAGGTGAGCGGTTGCTCAGCCTCTACCCTCTTGCCGTATGCCACAGACAACGGTGCCCACTCGGTGAGTTCAACAGGGGCGAATGTTGTCGTGGGATTATCGGCAGGCACGGGAGGCAATACCTTGCCCTCGGGGAGGTTCTTTTGGATAACCTCGCGGAATGCATGATACTTTGGATAGGCATTTCCATACTCGCCGAGCGGTGCATCATAATCGTAGCTTGTGGGCTGTGGTTCGTATGAGCCGTTGTTGGTATTTGCACCGTTGGTGTAGTGGAAGTTTGTTCCGCCGTGGAACATATATATGCTCACCGAGACATCATTCTTGAGCATCCAGTCGAGCTGTTCGGCCGGGCGTTGATAGTTAACAGCCGAATGTGGCAAGCCCCACACATCGAACCACGCAGGATAGAACTCTGCAACAAAGTATGGGCCACCGGGCCAGTAGCGGTCGATTGAACGCATAATGTCATCGCCAACCGCGCCGTTCACGGTTGGAAGAATGCCGGGGATGTAGCCGTTGGGCATCTGACCCGAACCGTCGCAGGTCATCAGCGGAACATTGAAACCGGCGTTCTTTATAAGCTCGGCCATCTTGCCAAGATATACCTTGTCGTTGCTGTATGAACCATACTCGTTCTCAACCTGCACCATGATGATGTTACCGCCATTGGTAACGGTGTGCGGTGCAAGCTGCTCGCCAAGCGCGTTCAGGTAGCGCTCACAGGCAGCAAGGAACGCAGGGTTGTCGCTGCGCCAAACAAGTGACGAGTCGTTCTGCAACCAATAAGGGTAGCCACCGAAGTCAAACTCGGCACACACGTATGGACCTGGACGAAGGAGTACAAAAAGGCCCTCCTCGGCTGCAATCTCAACGAAGCGGGCAATGTCGGCCTGGCCCTCAAAATTGAATTCACCCGGCTGTGGCTCGTGAACTGCCCAAAATACATAGGCCGAAATGGTGTTCAACCCCATGGCTTTTGCACGCTGCATGCGGTCGCGCCAATACTCTACCGGGATGCGTGGGTAATGCATCTCACCGCAGATGAGCTGCACCTTCTCGCCGTCGTAAAGGAACTTGTTGTCCTTTATTTCAAATGTATGTTTTGCAGTATCGGCAGTGCCTTTGACTTTAGATGCAGTTGTACAACTGCCCAATAGCATTGCCACGGCAAACAACATCAATAACAGAGTTTTTCTCATAACTGATATTTATGGTTAATAATATTATATAATAAGGTATTATTTTTGATAAAGATAGTGAAATCCGTTATGATAAAAAAATATCGCGGTTCATTTTTTATATACAATGCATTGGAAGCTGTCACATTTCCGTGTTCCTCCCCTCCGTCACTGCGTGACACCTCCCCTCCGGGAGTGGAGGAGCTATTTTCGCGATATTTTGGCTCAGTCGCAAAAAGGTGTGGATAATCCGGTTTGCTTTAAGTTTGGGATATAGCATATTGATGTATTGAATTAACAGCCATTTTAACTTCTTTGAAATTGCTTTCGCTCGCTAACACATAACATTCCGCCCTTGGCGGGGAATTACCTTTGCGAAGAAGATTCATTGACGTACCCTATGCATTATAGTGCGTACAATGGTAATATTTTAAAACCGGCACCATCAAAATCACAGCAAACAGCCGGGCAAGCAGAGGAAACAGGACAAAATTTGTTTGAGCGGTGCATATACACGATGCTGTTATTGCGTGAAAAGCGAGTTGTTTTGTCCCCGATGCTTGAACGAACAGCTGTTTGCGGCACCATTGCGGGCGAGCAATGTTTGCGACGACGGGAGCTTTAGCTCCCCAAAGGAGTGCGCTCCAGCGCTCAGCCGGCCGAGGGATGTCGCTTGCGACTCGCGAGCAAAAGGCTGTTATGGCTGATTTTGCCGGTGCCGGGCGTTTTTGGTGCTTTTTGAGCGACAAAAAGCACGTATAGAAAGACTTGAAGAAAAATTAAAGTGAACAATTAAGGTTGAGGACTGCTGTAGAATGTAATGGTGAGCGAAAGCGATACCGACACTGTTTTTTGCGACCATTCCTCAATAT
>JAFOCD010000028.1 GCA_017381475.1 Bacteroidaceae bacterium | reverse complement strand
AATGGGTCTTAAGCGGGCCGTTGATGCCGCGCACAACGCCGTCGTCGGCGTAGAAGGGGCAGTCCTTGCTGCAAGGACTACCACCTTTTCGCAATGCGACAATTAGCATGTTGCCTCCTTTCTGAGCGCACGGATAGATTGAATGACCGTCGTCATGTCCGTCTCGCAGAGGTTCTCGCCCATCTGCTCGACTTGGAGTGCGAGGATATCCGCCAGTTCGCGACCAGACGAGTAATCATCGTGCGGGATGTAGAGTTCCAGTTTGGTATGGTTGGCATTGACGGACACCTTGCCGTTCTTGCTGCGGTCGAGCACATGCCAATGGAGTTCTGGATGTACGGTGCGAGCGTAAGCACCTTTCTCGATGAAAGTGAATCGGTCTTCACACTCACGGAAGAGTGTGCCTTTGCGTGCGGTCATTACTTGCAAGTCTTCTTGCTTCATCTGCGTTTCGATGTCAACGCATAAATAGAGTTGCTTCTTCATTTTTAGTAAAAGGGTTTCAAAGTTTCATGCGGCAGAGCCGCGTTTCAAATTTTCAAAAGGTTCAAGTTTGGCGCCTTGCTTGAAATCCGATGCAAAGGTAGTACAAAAAAGATAGGTATGCGAATATTCGCATGCCTATCTATAAAGGGTTCTATAAGGTTCTATAAAACGCCCGAAATTATAGAATGTTCTATAAAATGAGTTCTATAAAATGCTATTCTCGGCAGTAGTTGGAGTAGAAATCTTGGTTCGTGAATTCTTGTTTGAAATGATGCTCGCCCTGTAGTTTGAGCTCTTTGATCCAGGCGTTGATGATGCGTGCTTTGGCGGTATCATCATGCGCATCAAGGTTGAAACTGCCTCTGTATTTATAGAGCAGTCTGCATGCTTTGGCTTTGACTTTGGTTTGGTTCAAAATAGCCTCGAGTAGATCTTTCTTGCCTTGTTTGTCGGGTTCTGTGTGCTTGAAGATAAGCTCGAGCGTGCCCTGGTTGAGATCTTCTACGATCTGGTTCTTCGGCTCTTGTTGGTGCGTGAGCGATTGCTCGAGTACTTGCATTTGCATGTTCTCGTCGAAGTGCAGCACTTGATGTTCGATATGCGCCACATATTGACCGATAGGCGCATTGAAATTGTTGGTCACTTGAAAAGTGGTTTTACTGTCTTGTTCCATGGTGGTAGTCTTGTTGTTGGATATTGTTTGCATATTGTCCGATGGGTGCGTTGTAGAAGTTGATAGTGAGATTGTGGATGATGATTGGCTGTGTGGCAGATTGATTGTGCGCCGTTTGGGTAGTTTGCGTGGCGGAAGCATCCTGCGGTGGGGTGTGTATATTGGCGGTGTAATCAGTAGTCTGCTGGTTTCTACACACTCGAATCGCCCGTTTGATTTCATCTTCTGCATTTTGCCAAATCATCTGCAAGCAATTGTCGTCGCTCAGTTGGTAGAGCTGTCCGTCGATGAGCATGCCGCTATCTTTGAGTGCGCGCCGTAGTCGTTCGAGCAGGGCATCTCTTCTGAATGGGCAATTTTCGTGTTGAATATGCTGAAACACCAACTGAGGATAGTCCTCATGACGCAACATATCGAGGACTTCGAAATCGATGTCCTCGGCGCTCGCAGGAGTCGTATGCGTATGGCTATATATGCGGTTCAGGTACTCAATCATGTGTCTCAGGGATTAGGCTGCAAAGGTAAAGATTTTTTTGGATAGTTGCAAGTTATTTGGAGAAAAAAATACACTTTGTTTGTAAGGTGCTGATAGTCAGTTTTAGTTTAGGAGTTTAGACATTTTAGGGGTTAGAAGTGTAGATTCACACTTTCACACATTCACACAAAAATGTGAGCGGATTTTTTGGGCATTATATATAATATATAATATT
>JAFOCD010000027.1 GCA_017381475.1 Bacteroidaceae bacterium | reverse complement strand
TGTTGCCACGGCTATCGTACTGTGCGATGCCAACTGCAGCATCGTTATGTGTAACTGATGCAATGTGGTTGCCGTTGTAGGTGTAGCCGAGCCGGCGGTTTACACCGTCCTTTTCTGCATTGTGTGCGATGATGTTGCCGGCAAGGTCGTATGTAAAGTCTTCGTTGTAACAGCCGACAGTGCTTTGCCCCAGCCCTGTTATGCGGTGATTGACCGATGAGAGATTCCCCAAGGTGTCGTAATGGTAGACAAAGCGGTCGTTACCCGTGAACTGGTGTTTCCATTGCCACTCCTGCTCACTTATCTTTCCGGCATAGCGTGGGGTTGACAAGCTATCCTTGGGGGCATAGTAACGCAGATATTCATAGAATATCTCTTTCTCAACAAATCCGAAGTTATTCACAACGCTGCCACTTTGGTTGGTGAGCCATCCTTGCAGGTTATATACGGCTGTTATGTTTATCTTGTCATTAAGTTTTGTCTTTGTCATGCGCCCCTGCTCGTCATAGGTGAATGCGGCGTGACCTACCATTGTGCCATTGAGACTTGTCTGCTCGGTGAGTTTGCGGCCACGGCTGTCAAAGGTACACTCGGTGAGAATGGCTATAGGGTTTGCTCTGCCGGAATATTCCTCGAGTGTCTTCAATGGATTACCGGCATAGTCGTACTTGATGCTGGTGCGGCAACTAAAACCCATGGGGTATGATGTGATGATTTGCACACAGCGTCCTCTCTTGTCATAGTAGTAGGTGCGTTCGCGAACCTCGCTCGCATAATCGCTGAAGATTTCAAAGGTGCGGTCGTAGGTTATTTTACCTTTAGCAGAGGCTGTATCGTTTTTTGTTACTATGCCATTGACTTCTACAAAACGGTGGCAGTTGGTATCGTAGTTATCATAAAGATTCCTCTGCTGACAACATGCCCCCTTCTCACTTGCATAGCGGAATCCTATCTCTCGCCCAAGGGCATCATAGGCTATATGTTTCTTTATTCCGCTTTGCAGCATCTCCTCGTCGTAGGAGACGGTGAGCCGCCCGTTGGTGTCATACTCGAAATATTGGGCACAGCTACCGGGTAGGCGTTTCATTGTCAAGCGGTCGTCGTTGTCATAGCTGTATATGTAGCAGTAGTCCTTTACAAGTGCGCTTGCGTTGCCATACTCCGTTCCCGGAGCCAGCATTGCGCTGCCCTGTGGTGAAACGACAGTGGTGAGTCTTCCTTTTGCATCGTACACGGAATATGTGTCGGCATATTGTCCGTCACCGGCTGCACGGCGTTCAAGGAGTGTCTTGCCAAGTGCGTCGGTAAAGAGTATCACAGAGGTGCCGTCTTCGTCGGTTGCGGTAGTCTTGTGCAGTGTTGCTGCCGGATGCGTACCTGTAACGACAAAGCCACCGGCGGTGTGGGATAGTTTCAACAGTTCACCCTCGGCGTTGACATCATACTCCATGATTGAGCAGTGCTTTGTATCTGTGCCTTGATATACTGCGCCGGGCTTGTAACTCCCGACAGGACGGTCAAGGGGTGAGTTGTCATAGAGTAGCTGTGTGAATGCGTAATTGTCGTTGTGGTATGCTTGGGATTTGTAGAGTGCGTTTTTTACAAAATTGCCGTCACCCACGATGCTGAACGGAACGGTTGCACCTGTTTCGCGCCCTTTATTGTCATAACGGTATGCAATCACCACATCCTCGCCTGTCATTGTTGCCGCCTTTGCCACGACTTGCATTTTGCGTCCAAGGCCGTCGACATATTCAAAATCGGCAAAGGCACTGTCCGGGTGCCAATAGGTCTTTGAGGCGATGCCGGCAGGGCTGCAGGTGTTGTAGCACACCATGTTTGAATAGGCAACAATGGGGTTGCCGTTGTCATCGGCAGTGGAAGATGTCAAGACACGGCGGTAATAGGTTGTTGTCGTTGGTTTGGGCACGCTAAGGCTATTGGTGTTTCCGGGAATTGTGTTCCAGATCTCAAGATTTGTGGTGGACTGCCAACGCAATGTAGACTCGGACGAGGTCGGATAGGTGATATTTGTGAGAGTGAGGGTGTTGTCCGTGTCGGTATAGTAAAGTCCGATGGTTCCTGCATTGAGCATGGGCAGTATCTCTACGATGTTTGAACAGGCTGTGTTGCCCTGGCTGTCTGTTGCTCTGCGACGATAGTAGTCGGGGGTTACGCCCACGGCATCGGGGATAAGGGTCAACGAATTGGTGTTTTCAATTTCAGTCCATACTCCGCCGGTGTTCTTCTTCTCCCAAGAATATGTTATGGTTCCTGTCAATGGTATGGCTTCGTAAAGGGATGTCAGGCGTGTGGGTATTTCTCCCTCGGCATGGTACTTTGAGGGGCCGGCGATTTCTCCGGGGTCGACTGCGGTCATTGACGGATATGTATATTGCAAGGTGAGTATGTAGTGTTCCATTTCAGTAGCTTCACTCTCGGGCTTTGCATAAATGGAGAACTCAATGCTGCCGTTGATGACGCTCGCCTTGTCGCGACGGTTGAACTCAATGTACAGGGTTGTTTCGTTTACTGTTATCTCCTTTACATAACCGGCGGTATCCGTGAAACCGCCGAAACGGAAATCGGAGCCTGGGAGCAGCATTACCTGTGTTGCTCCCTCCAATCTGTATCCTACCTTTACAGCGTATTTTGTCTTGAAATTGACATTGCTTATGGATGTCTTGTCAAGTATATAGTTTCTGTTGCCTGCTGTGAGTGTGCATATGGTTGCTGACAGCAGAATGAATAATATTGATGTGAATGTCTTTGTTTTCATGGTTCTGTATTTTAAGAAGATGTTTCTTATAAAAATGTATCGGTTTTTTACTCTGTTACCGGTGTTGTGTATTGTATGTAGTCAAACTCCTTGAGCTTTCCTTTTGCATCGGAGATGCTTATGAGACGGCCATTGGCGTCATATCCGTAATCAGCACAACTACCATCACCCGAATAGTGCTTTGCGACACCAACAAGTGGAATATATTCATAAATATCCACAAATGCAGTAATGGTATTATCAAGGAGTTTACGACGTTGCTTTTCGGTCAACGCTTTTTCCATAGGTGTATTGTTTGTTATCCCTATGAGTGATTTCAATTGTCCTATAGTCATTCCACATGCTATGACTACCGGATATTTGCCACTATAGCCCCAAAGCACCGCTGTATGCACTCCATGCTCATCAACGATTTCGGTAGGGTTGCCTAAGGTGTCATATGCAACAATGCGTTGCTTTATTGTATAGTCAAGTGTTGCAATATCACAAGGGTATGCCATGTTGTCGGGAATCCGGGCTGTACTTATCTTTTCGGGCAAGCACATGCTGTCCAAGACTCTATAGTCATACTTGATTGCGTTTGTAAGTATCATGACGCTATCATGTTCCTTAACTTTTATCACATTTGACGGAAGAGAAAACATGTGCAGTATCGTATCATTGAGATATTGGGTATATGTATGTACACGGCTCTCATCGGGGAGTGTCTGTGTGTTACAGACGACACGTCCCATATCGTCGTATGAAATGGTTTGTCTGCTGATACAGCAACCACTGTTTGCAAACTCCTCTTCCTGTATAGAAACAAGTCTATAATCTCCTGTATAACGTTTGACTGAATTGGCAAACTGACCACTCATGACAATGCTTGAAGTGTAAGATGTATCATGCATTTCGTAGCCATAGGTTGTACGTTTTACCATTTCCTTATGGCTATTGTAATATTCAATGCTACTTACCTTGCCACGTTTTGCGTGATTACTATTGGGCAAACGCTGAATATTGTTAATGTATGATGGAGTGTAAATCTTATTAGCGTCAACTCCGTCGGCAAAATCTATGACTTTTTCACGAACCTGTCCTTGATATTCATCAGGGTGGGAGTGGTAATCATTGTAACGGATTATGGAATATGAACCATCGGCATGAACTTCCTGCACTGTTGAATAACAGATATGCTGTTTGTCAAGAGAATTGGATGGAAATTCAAGAAACGGGTTGTACACTTGCATGTAATACAACTGGGCTGCGTAATGTTTTGGAAAAGAGTATACGATACCACCGGTATATATATATGAACGGGATTGGTATCCGCTGTAGTTGTCATAGTCAAAAGTGCGGACAATACGCACGCCTCCACACTCGTTTTTATCATAGAAAAGGGTACTATAGGGATATATATCTACCAGATATGCTACCCGGTCTTCTTCATTGACATTTGTATCCAAACCTACACCACCTTCTTCAAATCCACCGACAGCCCTACTTTTACGTTTAAGCAGTATCTTGTCGGCACGGTTTGGCTCATATTCAAAAGTACTGAAACCATTTGTGGGATAGACTATGAGTTTGAGACATCCCAAACGGCTATAACGCCAATCGGGATTTTTAGCTTCAGTTTCAATATAATCATTGTAATTACCGTCAACTTTAGTAGAAGATACTACATCGTAGTTGTTGCCTTTACCATTGTAAAATCCCCAAAAGTCAGTATCGGCGGTAGATATGGACGGGAAAGAATACTCTTCGTGATAGCTCATACGGTAGTCACCAATACCGTCTATATGTACTTTTGTCAACAACAAACGGTTGTCTTTTATTTTGTATTCAAACTCTGAACAATGAACTTTTTCACCATTATTATTCTTTACTTTTATGAAATCGAGTTTCTTTAAATTCTGAGTAATGAAATGGTCGTCTTCAATAGAATTTATTGCATTGAAGGTTGAAGGTCTGTCGTAACAATCTTTCAAAGACATTTGAAAGGAGATTTCAGCAGCGTCTGGAACTGAAATTTTTGACAGGTAGGTTGTCTGCACAATGCTGACATTACGATAATGGTCGATACCAAAGTGGTCTTTTTGCAAAAAACCGGGAGCAAATGAGGTGACAAGAAAAGGATTATTATTTCTTTGAGTACTGATATCTGCAATTGTATTATTTTCTATACTTTGATATTCAAAAGTTACAGTACGTCCATTGGGTGCCTTGATTTTTGTAAGATTCCAGGTTACTATGGGGTGAGCGGAAAGCGAGGTGTTGTTTAAGGTAAAAACAGCGATGTCACTTAATTTGCCACTGATACTGCGCTCAACTGAGTTTAGTTGCAGAAGTTCATTTTCTGTACCAAAGGTATATTCATAGCCATCGCCGGTCTTTATTACAAAACCACGAAGTTCAGAACTTACCACAACAGGAGTTATTGTATATGTTCCGTGATTTCCTCCTGTATTATAGACACGGGGCTGTTTTGAACTGTCAAAATGAAATGTTCCACTATGACCGTTGAAATTGAAATGATATACATCGGATGTTGTTTCGCAACCATTGATTGCATAATAGTTAAAGGTTTCTGTATCAAGATTCTCTTTCTTAATATTCATTACATCTTCTTCGGTAAAAGATGCACCGATAAGAAAACCGTTGTTGTTATTGCCAAAAGCAATGTGATCATCGGGAACACCTTTAATTTCGCGTGAAATTGTGCCACCACAATTCAGGAACCAGCCATGCCCAAGGATTCCGCTCTGCTGTCCGGGCATGAACCCTTGAGATGAGTAATTGACAGATATTGGCAACTCAAAATCATTATCGCTGTAAGTGTAGATAGGAACACAGACATTCAATGTTCCGGTGTTCATATCTACTGCATTATTGCCATATCGCATGAATGCTTTGGTTTGTGGAGTGGGCACATAAGAAAAAAGTTCCGATGTCCCTGTTTCATCTGTTTGGGCTTTTGTTGCCACTGACGGCACCGTCAAAAACAACAGTGCCAAGGATAAGTTTTTTAATGACTTCATAATAATTGGTTTTTGTATTAATTTTCTTATCCACAAAAGTATAGTCATTAAAAAACGAGCAGGTTGTTGTTTTGACATTTTGACGGTATTGAATATTTTATGTGGCAGAGTATAAGAACTGAAAGAATGAGTGTCATTCAAAGATGAAACCCTTCCTATTCTGCAGTTTTTGAACTAAATTTGCAGTGTATTACAAATAACTGTAAAGATGTCACAGACTCCACGCAAGATAGAGCTCCTTGCTCCGGCCAAGGATTATGAAACCGGTATCTCGGCAATAAATCATGGTGCCGATGCTGTGTATATTGGCGCTGCGCGCTTTGGTGCGCGACAGGCTGCCGGCAATTCGGTAGAGGATATTGCTCGCCTGGTCGATTATGCCCACATCTTTGGCGTGAAGGTCTATGTGACGCTGAACACCATAATATATGACGAGGAGGTACCTGAGGTAGAGCAGCTTGTAAAGGAGCTGTATGATGCGGGTGTTGATGCACTTATTGTACAGGATATGGGACTCCCGGGAATGGACATTCCGCCCATTCCATTGCACGCCAGCACGCAGATGGATAACCGCACAGTGGAGAAGGTGAAGTTCCTTTCTGAGATTGGTTTTCCACGCGTAGTGCTTGCACGCGAGTTGACACTGGAGCAGATTAAAGAGATACACACTGCAGTGCCACAGACCGAGCTTGAGGTCTTTGTGCATGGTGCGCTATGCGTTAGTTACAGCGGCCAGTGCTATGCCTCGCAGCATTGCTATGGGCGAAGTGCCAACCGTGGTGCGTGTGCACAGTTCTGCCGTCTGGAATTCGATTTGCAGGATGCCGATGGCAGGGTTATAGACAGCGGCCGACACCTGCTCTCACTCAAGGACATGAACCGCTCGGCTTCCATTGAGGAGATGCTTGATGCCGGTGTGACATCGTTCAAGATTGAGGGCCGCTTGAAGGATGCATCGTATGTGAAGAATATAACAGCCTATTATCGCGAAAAACTTGATGCCGTGTTTGCAAGACGCAAGGAGTATGCACGCGCCTCGGATGGTAAATGCTATCCACAATTCACACCTGCACCTGAAAAAAGCTTCAATCGTGGTTTTACAGATTATATGTTGCATGGTTCAAAGGATGGCATAACCTCTTTCGAGAGCCCCAAGTCTAAGGGTGAATACATTGGCCGTGTCAAGTTCGTGTCTCGCAACTATTTCACGGTTGTAGGTGGTGAATTCAACAACGGCGACGGTGCATGCTTTGTAGGGCAGAATGGCAAGCTGCAGGGTTTCCGCATAAACAAGGTTGAGGGTAACAGGGTGTTCCCGCAGACAATGCCACGCATTGAGAGCGGCGATGAACTGTACCGTAACTACGACTGCGACTTTGAGCGCCAGCTCTCGCGCCCCGATTCTCCGCGCCGCATTGCCGTTTCGTTGCGTTTCAGCGACAGTGCGTTCGGGTTCAGCCTGCAAGCTACCGATGAGAGTGGAGTGGAGCATTGCATTGAGATGCCGTTCAAGAAAGAGGTTGCACGCTCATCGCAGCGCGATAATGTCATAACCCAGCTTGGCAAGTGGGGAAACACACCGTTTGAGGTTACAGCGGTTGATGTGGAACTCTCAAACGATTGGTTCGTGCCATCGTCATTATTATCAGAGATGCGCCGCACCTTGTGCGATTTGTTGCTGAAAGAGAGGCGTGCTGCTGTTGTGCGCACCGACATGAGATTGAAGGAGGGTGATGTGGCGTATGTTGCAACTGCGCTCGACTATAAAGGCAATGTTTCGAACAGTTATGCAAGGAAATTCTATAACCAGCACAAGGTTACCGATGTGCAGCCGGCATTTGAACTCGAGGGCAAGGATGGTGCAACGGTGATGTTCTGCAAGCATTGCATAAAGTACAGTTTCGGTTGGTGCAGCAAGAACGGCAAGCCATCGCCATATAAGGAACCTTTCTACATTGTCTCGGGCGACGGCCGCAAGTTCCGTCTTGCATTCGATTGCAAGGAGTGTTTGATGAAGGTGGTTGCGGACTGAGTCTCCCCTCTGACACTTTGTGTATGCCTTGCGGCACTCCTTTAGGGAGATAAATCTCAGTGCTAAAGCACACTCCTTTGGGAAGCTAAAGCTCCCGTCGTCGCAAACAATGCTAATTTCGCATTGTTGTCGCAAACATTGCTCACCCGCAATGTCCACCTCAAAGAGTGGAGGAACTGTGGCTCACTTGCGTAGAGAAATGTACCGGATGCGAAAAAAACTAAGCAACATACAAAAAGTCACGCCTTAGGGGAACGGCGTGACTTTTTTCTTCAGACAAACGCTTTTGTCTGCCGGGTTCCGACCTTCGCAGGCAGGAATTCCGTTTTGAATCTATTACTATGAAAAACACAAATATATAACAGTTCAAAAAAGCGTTTGGTTTTTGATTTTATGTTAAACATTGTTAAAATAATATCCTATTTCCCACAAATCTCCTTGTAATCGCAATACTCGCACTTCTTGCTGTCGGTAGCAGGGACAAATGGCTTGTCGATGTCGAATATCTCGGCAAGCAGGGGCTTCATTCTGCTCATGTACTCGGTTTCAAGCACTGATATGTCTTCAACAGGTTTCTTCTCAATTTTGACTACATACTCTGCTCGCGAGACATCATCCTTGTGATGTACATACAACAACTGTGGCGAGATTTTTCTTGCGTCGGGCGAGGTTATTTTCTTTACCCAGTCACAACCATTGCATGAACTGTCCATGAGTGCATTCCTCAGTGCAATAGAGTAGAGGAAGGCTTGCAAGTGATAGCCTGCTGCCTTTTTCTTGTGGGCAAAGATTTCATCGAGCGACATGTTGCCGTCTTCTTTTTCGCCACCACCGGTCTTGTAGTCGGCAACATTGACAGTCTCTCCCTTGCTATCGACACGGTCGATAATACCTCCGAGCCTTACGCTGATTTCATTGCCACCACTCACGAAACAGCATGGCATCTCAATTTTCGCCTCACTGCCTACATACTGGAATGGTGCGTATGCGGCATCCATCTTCACAAGACGCAACAGGAAATGGTGCATTACACCACGCTTGATGTATTGCTCACCATTATACACCGGAGTGTTGTTCTTGAAGAACTCGGTCTTGAAGGCATTGTCTATGAATTCGTAAAGCAAACCGGGATTGTCTATGTAATGCTGTAGAGCCGATGCTGTCACCATGGTAGTGTTGGCTTTTGTAATTATCTTCTCGTACAGGTTCTCGGCGGCCTTGTGGAACACAGTTCCGAAGTCGTTGTCCTTGAAATCCTCATCAACCTCCTCAAGTGGTTTCATCTTCATCACATAGTAATAGAAAAAACGCAGCCCACAGTCGATGTACTTGTTTATTGCCGATGGTGTCAACGTGCCGGCCTTGTCGTTGAAGGCGGTGTCGAATCTGCTGCGCAATATGTCGATCATCTCCTGGTTCTTTGGCTGTTCCTTTACCTCGATTGGGGTGGTGCTCTGTTGTGAGCTGAGTGCTATGCGCTCAATGTCGTAGAGCTTGTTGCCAAGTAACTGCAGGATGTAACGCGAGCACTCGCCGCGTGTCTTGCTGTCGGACGAACTGTTATAGACAAGTGTAACCTTCTCGGCTCTTTGCAAGAGACGGTAGAAGTAGTAGGAATAGATTGAGTCACGGTGCTCGCTCAATGTAAGTCCAAATGCTTTGCGCAGGTTGTAGGGAATGTATGACCCCTCGCCGCTGTTCTTTGGCAGGTTACCCTCGTTCACTCCAAGCAGTATGACATTCTTGAAATCGAGGTTGCGGGTCTCGAGCAATCCCATTATCTGCAATCCCACAACGGGCTCGCCATGGAATGGAAGTCGCTGCGATGAAAGCATTCTGACAAGCAGTTTGCCGATTGTGGCTTGTTGCATATCAAGATCGCCGCTCTCAAGCAGGTGCACAAGTCGCTGGCATTGGGTATATACTTTCATGATTGCCTCCACGAAAAGCTGGTCATAGAGTGTGGCTTCCTCTTTGTTGTTCTGTGAGAGGGCAATGCCGTAAATGATGCGGCTCATCTCTTCGAGCCACTCCTTGTTGTCGGCCTTGCGGGTGAACAGTGATGCAAGGAATTCGTCCTGGTGCAGCACCTGGTCACTTGGGAAGAATATCTTCTCGCTGATGAGCTTATGGCGCAAGTCGCGGCTCTTTGGACTTCCTTGCACTACATAAGGATGCTTGAGAACCTCGCACACAAATGACATGGTGAAACTCTGCTGTTTCTCGCTCCAGCCGCGTGTCTGCAAGTCGACAAGCTGTTTTACAAGTCCAAACACCGGGGTGTGGGTTATGGGGAATCCCATTGTCACATTCATCTGGTTTATGATGTGTCCGTTGGCCTTTTCGGGTATTGTGTGGAGCGTGGGCTCGAGCATGGTTTCATCGCAGAGCACAATTGCGGTATCAACAGCGTTTTCGGTCAGGTTATCGCCCAACCATGTTGATACATAACGCACAGAACTGCTGTCATTGACAGTCTCGACAACTGTTACCTTCTTGTCGGTGCGCAGGTTGTTGAACATCTCCTTGTCAAAGATGCCGGGGAACTTGGCAATATTCTTGCGCATGAAGTAACCGGCTTCCTGTGTATGATCATTGATGTAGAAATTGTCATAGTCCCAATAGAAGAGAGCCTTACCCTGTTTATTTATGTAGTCGAACATGCGGGTCTCGACCTCGTTGAGCGCACTGAAACCGACAAATATGTAATTGTCATAGTTCAGTACAATCTCCTTGCCGCTTTCAATGACATCGCGGTAGAGCATGCCCTCATAGGCAATGCCTTCTTGGCGCAATTTCTCCTTGAAATTGGTATACACGCTGAAGAGGCGTTCCCAAATCTTCTGGAACTTGCCTTCGATCTTGCCGTTTGCCTCGGGCTTGAAGTTCTCGAAGAACTGTGCGATTGATTTTATTTGCTGTGCATCAAGGGTGTCCTTTGCTGTACCAATCTCGCGCAGTTCCTTTATGTTGGCAAAAAGTTGCTTGGCGTTGGCAAGGTGCTTGTCGACATCATCGAAATCCTTTATAAGCATCTCTCCCCAGTAGTAGAAACTGTCGAGCGATTCGGCGCTCTTCTCGCACTCTGTGGCACTGTCACCACGCATTGAGTCAAGATATACCTTGTAGAGCTTGCTCACAAGCAGAATAGGGTCACCAACTGCAAGGTCACTGTTCTCTTGGAATAGATCTTCCACGCTCATATATCTGGGACTCCACAATGGGGCGTTATTGTTACATTCAAGCAGGTAGCTGTTGAAGAACAGCCCGGCTCTCTTGTTGGGAAACACAATGGCTACATCCTCGAGATGACCATTGAACCTTATATAGACATCGTTGGCAACGAGTTTTAGAAATGGTGTCATATTATTATACCTCCTTTATTTCATTCTTGTATACATACCACAGATAGCCTCTCACGTTCTTGTAGCCAATTTCCCTAAGCAAATCCATGTAGTCTCTTACCTGAGTATCGTGTTCATCCCTTTCGCGCGCAAACTTGTAATCTACTACAATTGCAGTGTCGCCCTTTATCATTACGCGGTCGGGACGACGGCTCTTCTCCTTCTCATTGGCAACCAGTATGGCACGTTCGTTAAAGAGTTTGTAGCTGCCGTTGAACCAATCCTGTGCCTTGGGGTTTTCGAGTGCCTTTTGCACGAGACTTCTTATCTTGTTATACTGCTTTTCAGTAGCAATGAAGCCTTTGAGCAAGAGTGTCTTTTTAAGTGCATTCTCAAGGTCCTCCTTTTTCTTAATTTCCGAAAGCACAAGGTGCATGAGTTTACCCTCGAGAATATACTCCTCCTGTTGCCGGTCACTCTCCGGTGCCAAGAAACGGGCTAGTTCACGCGACTGGCGGAACTCGATTCTGCTGTCATAGTAACTAAAAGGCAGAACTTCCACGCGTGGTTTCTCTTCGAAAGGGTTGTCGTCCTTCTTCTCGTCCTTCTTGCTCTTATCCTCGCTTGGCACAATGCATCCATAGCGTAGCACGCACTCTTTATCATCATATTCACAACCATCGAGCGCAAGGGTCGGGGTTACCTTATTGAGCAGGTCTGATACTTTGTTAGCCCTTTTTGCCGTGTTGTCGCTGAACATTATAAGGTTACTCTTTGCACGGGTGGTAGCTACATAAAGTATATTCAGGTTATCGACTATCTGGTAAAGGAATTCCTTGTAGTAATCGTCTCTATAAATGGATTCTCCTGTTTCTTTCTTGCAGTCAATGGGCAGCAGGCTGATGGTGTTGTATGGTGCTTCTTTTGGCTTGCACCAGAGAAGGCTTCTCCAGTCTCCTGTCAGTGTCCAATCACAGAACGGGCAAATGACAGTGTGGAATTCCAGACCCTTTGACTTGTGTATTGTCATTACACGCACACTATTTATACTCTCAGCTGGAACGCACTTGTCCTTGATACCTTCGTCCCACGCGGCAAGGAATTTGTTGAGGTCGGCATGGCGGCCGTTAATGTATTGCGATGCGTGGTCAAGGAAGGCATAGACGTATGCCTCCTCGTCGCTTGAATCGCCTACATTGAGAAGGGCAAAGAGCTGCTCAATAAGTTCATACACCGGCAATCCCTTCAGGCGTTCAAGTTGTTCGCTTAGCCTTACAGGGACAAGGGTGGTGACATCCTCGCCGACAGCAGCGTCGTCACCTACTGAAGTGACATTATTATATAGCTTTACAAGATTTGCAATGTTCACCTTATCTTCGGGTGTCGCAATGTAGCGTAATGCGGCAATAACAAGCCTTACATATTGTGATGAGGAGAGCTTGTATGCTTCATCCGAGACTATCTTCA
The DNA here is from genome assembly GCA_017381475.1 of Bacteroidaceae bacterium. Lineage (GTDB taxonomy): Bacteria > Bacteroidota > Bacteroidia > Bacteroidales > Bacteroidaceae > HGM04593. The sequence continues at coordinate 9,970 of JAFOCD010000027.1, read as the reverse complement.
CATTTGGAAACTCCTTGTTGAAGGCATCGACAACAAGGTCAATCTTCTTCTCTTTCGTACGAAGCAATATCGCAATGTCGCGCGGTGCGACATTCTCTTCATCAATAAGCCTGTGCAAGGTTGCCATAAGTTCCTTTATTGCCAAGTCGTTGAACTTGTCATCTGGTTGTTGTTTCGTCAGTAGGCGCACCTCGGCATATCCTTGCCATGGCTTCTCTTTCTTTCCCGGCAGGGGTTGTGGTATGGCCTGTTCCACATCGGCGTATGCAGCCCTGATATCCATGATGCCTTGTGCACCTACAGAGTTCTCGTACGTTGCGGCGATGCAGTCTACCGAAGCGCTGAAAAGTGCATTGTTGAAGGCGACTATGCGGCGGTCACTACGATAATTGGTCGACTTGTATGTCTTGCCGTCTATTGTAACATCCTGATTGGCGAAAGTTGTCTGGTCTTTGCGGAATTTTGTGCCAATAGTATTCATGATATTCCAGTCGCTGTTGCGCCAACGGTAAATAGACTGCTTTACATCACCTACGATGAGGTTGAAGTTACCGCGTGCGAGTACCTCCTCAAGCAAAACCTTGAAACATGTCCACTGCAGTGTCGATGTATCCTGGAACTCATCAATGAAAATGTGGTCTATTTCAGTACCAATCTTCTCGAAAATGAATGTCGCGCTCTTGTCGAGCATTGTACTGAGCAAGTGTGTGGTTTCGGCAAGCATGAAGCGGTTCTCACGTGTATTCTCCTCCTTGAGAGTACTTGCAATGTTGTTTAGCATTGCAAGCTGGTGATAATGCTCGAGCGAGAGTTTGCTGTTTACATACTGTTTGGCAAGTGGAATAGCGTCGCTTATCAATTTGGCGATATCATCCACATGAGGACATGTACTTGATATTTTTGTCGGGGTTGTAGCCAGAGCTGCTTTTGTTGCTGCCCACTCGACAATTTCGCCATCGCTCATTTTTTTGAATGTTCCCCAAATACCTTTTTCATTGCCGCAGAAATCCGTTGCTACATATCCCTGCGTAAGCCTGAAGAACTCGTCGCCAATGAACTTGGACTTCGCTTCAATGGCTTTCTTCTCGGCGCTGACATCGTTGTAGAATTTCTTCAGCAACATGCCATTGTTACGCTCCATTTCCTCGCGCAATGCCTCGCCACGCTGCTGGTACTCCTCGCGTAGGATGTTCTTTGCGAAGTCCTTTATTTCCCTGTCGATCTTCCATTTTGCGCCGCTGCTCATCTTGTCCTCAATGTATTTCACAACCTGCGCAATCTGTTCAGTATCTGGTTCAAGTTTCTTTATGTATGCGTCAACAGCGTTATCGAGCAATTCCTCACCGTCCAGTGATATCTCCATATCGCCGTTGAGGTCCAGTTCCTTTGCAAGGCTGCGCAATACAGACTGGAAGAATGCATCGATTGTCTGTATGCGGAAATGACCATAGTCGTGCAGGATATTATCAAGTGCTTTTCCGGCTTTCTCATGTATCTGTTCCTGGCTGTATTGCGGCATCTGCTGCATGATCTTTGCAGTGTAGTCGGCTGCGCTTTCCAAGCCGTTTGCCACACCATATAGCTTGCCCAATATGCGCTCCTTCATCTCACCGGTAGCTTTGTTTGTAAAGGTCACGGCAAGAATCTTGCGATATGATTCTGGGTTGGCTATCAGCAACTTTATGTATTCAAGCGCAAGAGTGAATGTTTTGCCAGAACCGGCTGACGCCCTGTAAATATTAAGATTTTCGCTCATTGTATTATTTTCTGCTGTCTGTTATTTCAATTCTGCTTCTGCCGGGGGAGAGTCTCACGACATTGACTTTTGCGGGAATCTGCTCCAACATTTCTGTAAGGTGTGATATGACGCCTATCTTGAGTCCACGACTCTGTAGCTTTTCAAGCATCATCAACGCTGTCTGCAAGGTATTCTTGTCTAGTGCTCCGAATCCTTCATCTATAAAGAGTGATTCAATTCTCATGCGGTTTGAAGATAGCGATGACAATGCAAGCGACAATGCAAGCGACACAATGAATGTCTCGCCACCGGAGAGCGAGTGTGCCGAACGGCTCTCGGCCATCATGTCAAGGTCTATGACTTTTATACCCAAACTACCATCGCCAATTCGTGCCAACTTATAACGTTTGGTCATATCGGCCAGGTGTGTATTTGCGACATTAAGCAGTATTTCAAGAGTGTATTCCTGGGCAGCTTTCATCAGTTTGTCACCTGTTGCCGAACCAAAAACATTGTCAAGTTCATCCCAATGTCTTTTATGCTCAATTTTAGAACGATACTCCTCGTCATATTTAGAAAAGACCTCACGGTTCTTCTCATCCTTGAGCAGGCATGCGTTTATTTCGGTCAGGCCATTATTAATTTCCTTCAATTCGCTTTCAAGAACAGAGAGTCGCGTGTTTATAGAAACCGCGTCTTCATCTTCTGTAGGCATGATTGGCGCATTGTAATGATCGGCCAGGACCTGTCTGCGCTCGCGTATTGTAGCCTCGGCCATTGTCACTGCCTTTTCTACCGCGTCAAGTTTTTTACGCATTGTTGCAATTACAGCATGGCTAATCTGCAACAATGCATCAAGTCTATCCGGTTCCATGTTGTCGTCACGGGATGCAAGGAATTCATTGACTTGTATTGAAAGTGCATCGGCCTTTGTTGAAGCATCGGCGAGTTGCTGTTTCTTACCCGAAATTTCTCCCTTCAATTTGTTGAGTTCGGTTTCAATACCGGCCTTGTATTTTGTTGCGTCGGCAAACTTCCTGTTTGCATTGGCTATAGCCTCGTTGTAATGTTGCTGCAAATCGTTGGCATTCTTCCAGACACCCAATATGACGGTTAGATGCTCTTTGCGTTTCTTCATCTCTTCTTCAAGTAACTGGAGTCTTTGTTTCTTTTCTCTCAGTTCCTTTTCAATCTCATCGGCATGCACTCTGTGTGTATCCTTGTTGTTTTTGCATATTGCAAGTTCGTTTGTTATTGCTTCCAGACGATTCTTGTAATTATTCCAATTAGAAGAAAGAGTATTGAGCACAGTTTCCACATTCTTCTCCCGGAGCAATGCTTCTGCATCCTCAACCCTTGATAAATAGGAAAGGTTTACATTGTGGTATTGCGTAATGGAATTCCCATACAACTCTATAGCCGAACGCAATCTTTCAATATCGGCCTTGCAGTTTGAGATATTGCTCTCCAAAGTCTCAATCAGGCGGCGATTCTCAACCTTGGCGGTTTCGAGCAGATTCTCCTCAAGCTGGTTTGTTGCAATCTCTACCGCCTCGTGGTGCTTGCTGCCACATACCGGGCAAGGCTCCCCCTCGACAAGCCTTTTGCGCAAGGTTGCAATCTCGCTCGACATGGTCTGCTTCAGCGCTTCTTCTCTTTGCTTCGCAGCGGTGTATTCCTTCTCATATCCATCGAGTGATTTCTGCGATTTTGCGAGTGACTTCTCTGTTACCTGAATCGTAACCCTTGCATTGCAGATTGATTGTATGTTGGCAACAATGCTTGGAATGAGAGGTATGGCACTGGAGTAGTGCGCATGTTTTTCAAGCCATGCACTCTTTTCGTTCTGCTCAGTAGCCAAAGCTGTCATCTGTTTGTCACTGGCTGCAATTTCGGCAATGTATTTGTTATGAGCATCACTACTGCGCTTTATTTCGGTTGTCAAGTCGTCATGCAGTTTTTTGTCGCTTATCTGCTGCTTCTCAAGCTGCGACGCCTCCATTATATAAGGCTGTGCTTTCAGGTATTCAACATTTATTTTCTCCTGGTTAGCTGTAGCCTCTTCAACAGACACCACAGCCGTGTTGTACTCTGCATTCTTCTTTTGTAACAGTTCTTCCAGCTGTTGGAGCTGTTGCCTGTTACGGATGCTTTGCAACTTTATATCGCGCAATGACATATAACCATCGCGTATTGGTTGAACACTGTCTATCAGTTTCAGTTTCTCCTTTTCGGGCTGTAACTCTGCCAGCGTCTCTTTGGCGCCGATCAACTCCTTTTCGGCAAGTTCTATCTGGGCGTTAATGGTACCAAGGCGGGTAATCCAATCCAGTTTTGTCATCAGCAGCACAGTTTGCTTGTTGTTATGTTCCTGCTCTTTGTTGAGTTGGTCAAGTTTGTCTTTAAGTGCCAAGATTTCATTTTCGCTCAAAAGTTGCAGTGCCTTACGCTTGGCTTCAAGCAGTTCAATATCCTGTGCAGCCTCTTTTCTCTTTGCAAATATGGCAGCTGATATACGACTGTATATACCTGTATCGGTCAAGGTGGTCAGCATCTTGGCCTTTTCGTTCTCATTGGCCTTCAAGAATGCCGAGAACTTACCCTGTGCAAGCAGGACTGCACGGGTGAACTGCTCATACTCAAGTCCGATGAGGGCAGGAATCACACTTTCGTGCTCTTTCATCTGAAGATCACGATGTTCGCCTGTATTAAGGTTTGTGATATCCAGAATCTCCTTTTGCAAATTACCTCCGGGCTTGTTGTATGCCCTGGATACACTCCAACGGATACGGTATTCGTTTCCGTCAACCGCAAGAAAATCCACCTCGGCATATCCCCTGCCTTTGCCCTTTCGCAGGATGGTCCTTATATCGTCGACTTTTATTTTATGTTCTATATCGTCACCTCTTTCAATGTTGTCGAGACGGGGAGATTTGCGATACAGCGCAATGCACATAGCGTCGAGTATGGTTGTCTTTCCTGCACCGGTGTTGCCGGTTATTGCAAATATGCCGGCTGAGCGCAATGGTTCTGTGCGGAAATCCACTTCGAAATCCCCATCTAACGAGGCAAGGTTACATCCCCTGATTGCCAATATTCTCATTACGCACCTCCTTTATTACTTCGTTCAACTTCTCCAGCAGATTAGCCGGCATTGCTTCGCCATTATTTTTCTTCTTGTATATATCCAGCATAATCTCAACAGGATCCTTACTCTTGAAATCATCATAGGTCATTGGTAGAGCCTGCTCTCCATATTGCGTTGCCGCACTTCTTGCAACAACTCTGGCCAAACGTACCGACTTTCCTTCAAGCGCTTCCTCAATCTGTTGACGCAATGTAGGGTCAACGCTCTTTACAAGCACATTGACTTCGAGGTAGGGCGAGTTGTCATTAACCTCTCCATTTGGCAATAGAGCAAACGCCTTGGCTATCTCATCAATGGAATCGCCTGTTATGCTTGTCATTTTTACCGGAACATCGAATGTCACCAATTCAATATCACATTCATCACCGTCAATAATGACTTGGGTTACACTTTGGGTATTGTCCTTTTCGGCAAATGACATTGGCAGCGGAGCGCCTGAATAACGTACATTCTTGCGATTGGGTGCCTGTTGCATCCTGTGTAAATGCCCCAAGGCCGTATAGACAATACTTTCATCGGCGAATTTTGCATTGACACCCTCGGCGCCACCAATTATTGCATATTCCGATGAATCATCTACAGAAACTCGGGCTCCCGATGCTTGGAGATGTCCCATTGCTATCACCGGTGAATATCCTTGCTCCTTGGCTCTACGATACAATTCGTTGTACAAGAGTGCGACACCAGCACTGTAGTTCTCAGACTCCGGGACATCATTCAGGCGCAGATAGGGCACTGCCAGGCAACAACCTCCACATTTCAATGGGACAATCATCCTTTCATAGTCAATTTCGCCATTTATGTAATGCACAACACCCGACACTGTTGTATTGAAGACCCCGAGCAAAGAGTTAGGTGCCTCGAGGCGGGCTGCAGAATCATGGTTGCCGGCTGTGATGATAACCTGCAACTGCTTGTTCTCACTGGTTATTCTAGTGAGGAAACTGTAGAACATTCTCTGCGCTTCGGCCGACGGGTTGGGGCTGTCGAATATGTCTCCCGCGATTAGCAGGAGGTCTATATTTCTTTCTTTAACAACATTGCACAACCAATCAAGAAATACGCTGTGTTCACGGTATCTCTCATATCCGAAAAAGGTTTGTCCAAGATGCCAGTCCGCTGTGTGAATTAGTTTCATGGGAATTTTATATTGTTCTGCTAATATACTTGTTTTTGGACGTATTTTAAAGAAAAGTTAGGGAAAATACCGTTGTTTTATTCATCTTTTTGTTCGTTCGTTAGAATGATTTATAGTACCTTTGCACTCGATTTTGATTTAGCCGGCACGGAAGCCGGTAATGTTGAACTGTTTAACATTTTTGACTATGTCCAAATATTTGGTTGAAGACACACGCAAGGTGACAACACAGCGTTTTGCTGAGATGAAACGCAAAGGCGAAAAGATTGCCATGCTCACAGCATATGATTATACAACAGCTTCAATACTTGATGCAGCAGGCGTCGACGCATTGTTGGTTGGCGATTCAGCTTCAAATGTCATGGCCGGTAACGCTACAACACTCCCCATCACTGTCGATGAGATGATTTACTATGCAAAAGGTGTGGTACGCGGTGTAAAACGCGCCCTGGTTGTTGTAGATATGCCATTTGGTTCATATCAGGTGAATGCCGATGAAGCTGCGAAGAATGCAATACGCATCATGAAAGAGACAAATGCCGATGCAGTAAAGATGGAAGGCGGTGAGGAAATTCTTCCGGCTGTGCGCAGAATCCTTGACGCAGGTATTCCAGTCATGGCACATTTGGGCTTGACACCACAGAGCATCAACAAGTTCGGTACATACGGCGTGCGTGCAAAGGACGAGGCAGAAGCTGCAAAACTATTGGCCGATGCAAAAATGCTTGCCGATGCAGGATGTTTTGCACTTGTGCTTGAGAAGATTCCCGCAACACTTGCCGAGGAGGTTGCAAAGAGTATTGACATCCCAGTCATTGGCATTGGCGCCGGCGTAAATGTTGACGGTCAGGTTCTTGTCTATGCCGACATGCTTGGCATGACAGCCGATTTCAAACCAAAATTCCTGCGCCGTTATGCCGATTTGAATACAATCATCACAGATGCTGTAGGTAGTTATGTCAGCGATGTGAAAGCCTGCGACTTCCCCAACGAAAAGGAGCAGTACTGATAAATTCAGACTATAAAACTAACAGGTTCCTTGCCATTGGCACGGAACCTGTTTTTATTTCCATGCTTTACGCTCCTGTGCAATACCTACTATAATATCATACAAAGGATTGTTCTTCCTGTCGATGGAAGAGGGTGGTATCTGCGCTATTAGCCTGTCCAGTTCTTCAGGTGTAAAGAAATCGTTGTAGACAACAAGCATGTACAGTCCAAGTAAATTCCCGGCGTTCTCCTGTATGGTCATACGCAGATATTCAACCAAGCGTTCTTGAAGGTTGAACCCCTCGGCGCCAAGCCGAGCAAATTCGTCATCGCTAAGCGAATAGCTATAGTATTGTTCTTCGATTATCCCCAGTTTGGCAATGTAGTATTTGATGGAGTCGTCTATGATATTGTTCAAATTGTTCAATGGAGTGCCTTTTGCAAGGAGTCGCGTGCTGTCAATAAAAATCTCTGTATCTCCTTTCTCCAAAAAGAACATTGAACAGACATCATGTTCGTGGCTATCATAGCAGATGTATGCTATCCCAGCATTCTCGATATAGCCATTAAAGGCAAACTGCCCATTTACCACAGCACTTGTTGAAATCTTGTCAAGCGAGATACCATTTGGCGAGCAGGCCAGTGTAACACTGTCTATGCCATCGCTGTTCTCTATGCGTCCGGCAATATTGTACCTTTCTTTTCTTTCACCACATGATGACAGTAGGAGAAAGATTAATGCAAATGAGATAACTTTATTCATAAACGATCCTGGCTATATGTATAAAAAACAAGCCACCGAACATTTTGTTCAGTGGCTTGATAAATATCCTGTATGTTTATCAGCAGATGTAGTGAGAACTGATTGACTGGTTCTCAAGTACGCACTTGATAGCCTCGGCAAAACCACTGGCAACAGACAACTGCTTAACCTTTGGACAGCCCTTTGTGTAAGGAATACTGTTTGTGAATACAATTTCTGTCATCTTTGACTCGCGTACGCGCTCTGAAGCGTTGCCTGACATGATGCAGTGTGATGCAATTGCGCGAACTGACTTCGCACCGTTCTCCATCATGAGGTCGGCAGCCTTAGAGATTGTACCGGCTGTATCAACGATGTCATCAACCAACACAACGTTCTTACCCTGAACATCACCGATGATCTGCATTGTATCAACCACATTTGCCTTTGCACGTGTCTTGTGGCAGAGTACGAGGGGTACACCAAGACACTTAGCGTATGCGCTTGCACGCTTTGAACCACCAACGTCAGGAGTAGCGATTACGAGATCCTCGAGGTTGAGTGACTGGATATATGGTACGAATACCATTGAAGCGTAGAGGTGGTCAACTGGAATGTCGAAGAAGCCCTGGATCTGGTCTGCGTGCAAGTCCATTGTAATGATGCGGCTAACACCGGCAACGCTCAAAAGGTTTGCAACGAGCTTTGCACCGATTGAAACACGTGGCTTGTCCTTGCGGTCCTGACGCGCCCATCCGAAATATGGCATAACAGCTACAATGCTGCTTGCCGATGCACGCTTTGCTGCGTCAATCATAAGCAACAGCTCCATAAGATTGTCCGAGTTTGGAAATGTAGACTGTACAAGGAAAACATCCTTTCCGCGGATTGACTCTTCGAAAGACACGGCAAACTCACCATCGGCGAAGTAAGTAGTGTTCATCTGTCCGAGTTCGCAACCCAATTCCTTGCAAATCTCTTCTGCGAGGTAGCGTGACTTTGTACCTGCAAATACCATATAAGGAGTTTTGTTCATAATAAAGTAGTTATTAGTTATGTTATTATTTTTTTTGTCTTGTCTTATAGTTTGTCAACAACCTTTTTCACACGTTTGAAGCGGTCTACAAGCTCAGTGTAGTCGGTAGAACGACAAGAATCGAAATTGTCCCAAATCAACTCGTCAAGGATAACACCACCAAAGCCATATTTGGTCAGTTTCTTAAGGTTGTCCTCGTCGATGTTACCAAACGCCCAAGTGTTCTTGTTGATCATCTTCTTGCCAATCTCATTGAGCTCGGCACTCTGATGAAAAGTGCGGCCCAATGGACCGAAACAGACAATGTCGTACACTTTGCGCAACTCCTTCAGATGGCTTAGGTTGCTGGCGTATCCAACAATCTTTCCCTTCTCATTGCCCATAGGAGGGTTTGAGCCCAAGGGGAACAGGGTGCCTGCAAGTTTGTACTCCTGCATGAGTCTGTTATTGCATGAATATATTTTTTTATGATATTTCTTTGGAATAAGATTCAATAGACGCTCCATGAACTGGGGATGTGCATACTCCTTATAGAGGAACAGATAATCCAATCCCTCGTCAAAAAGACGGGTGATTATCTTGTCCTCCTCAACGAAGAACGTCGGTTTTGTAGCAACAGCAAGTTTCATACTTACTTATATTGATGTTTTGTCTTACTTGAGTGCAAATTTAATAAAAATTAAAATAATGTATGCTATTTAGCACCGACAATTATTAAAATAATAACTATTATTTTCGCCACTATTCACAAAACTGCAATGGAGGAGTTTCATTCTAGCAGTTTTCTCAAAACCAAAACAAACAGCCGGCGTCCGATGTTTTCTTTCCATAACCAATAAAACCGTTATTTATGGCACGAGAAAGTATTTTGATTTTGAAGCAGAGAATTGATTTGCCGGCATTGATAGGGCAATTGAACGCTGCATTGAGCGAAGAGTGGCTTGCTTTTTACCAGTATTGGATTGGTGCACAGATAGTGGAGGGGGCAATGCGTTCCGATGTCCAGCGCGAGTTCGAGGAACATGCAATGGAGGAGTTTGCACATGCAAAGTTGGTTGCCGACCGTATCATACAGCTCGAGGGTACTCCTGTACTCGATCCCTCACAGTGGAGTGCACTGGCGCGTTGCAAATATGCAGCACCGCTCAATTGCGATGTGTTGAGTGTGTTGAAGCAGA
>JAFOCD010000002.1 GCA_017381475.1 Bacteroidaceae bacterium | reverse complement strand
GTTTACACGGCGGCCATCAATGGTATAGACAGGTAAATCTGTTGTAGTTTCCACAACTTCAATTCCGGTTGTTTCGCCTACAACGAGAATGGCATCAACGATGAAACCACCATTGGCAATGATACCATTGCTACCGGTTGGAGTACCGTCAGCAGCAAGCTGTCCGCCCGGGTCAACGCTATTCCAGTCAACCTTGAAGCGAATACGGTAGGTACCCGATTCTGCCGGTGCCAGGAATGAAGGACAAGCCATGGTATTGCGGCTGTTACCGGTAAGATATGAGCCTGCAGAATTATAACCGCTTGCATCATTATTGAAATCTCCCGAATAGAAACTGAAACTCTTTACCTCGGTACCGGTCTGGTCGGTGTTGCCTTCGGCAAACGAGAATTGTTTGTCGTTGTTTTCATCAATGAATACATAACCATGCATCCATGTACCGGTATATGAAAATTCTGCTGTCAAACTCTCACCAGGCAGACAGTTGAAGTAGTTGCTTTCCTTTGTAGTCAAGTCATTGTAAACTTTACTGCCGGTCACGTTCAGGGTCTGTTTTTCACTACCGGCAGCTGACAATGACACGGCATTGAGTTTGCGGTCGGTGCGGGTTGCTGTGGTATTCTTCGGGAAATTGACAGGGTAAGTGCCGTCATCCTCAACTTCGACTTCACCCTCCACTGTAGCAAATACAGCAACGAGGTCTTTGTTTTCAGTCATTACCACTGTGTATTCGGGCTTGTAAGAAACGATAGTTCTGCCTTTGCGCCATCCATGGAAGAAGAAACCTTCTTTCACCTCTGCCACGACAGTGAGTTCTGTGCCCGGTTCAACATCCAACGCTTTTTCGGTTGCATCCTTGATAGCCACTGTACCACGCTCGGCAACATTGGCCGAAACTTTCAATGTGCGATGTGTCTGGGCTGCACCAAAATCAAACGGCAAATCATACATTGTGCCATAGAAACCGGCATTGGCCGACTCACCGCCACTCTGATCTACGCGTATGCGGAAACGGCCATTCGTCGCATTGCCTGCAGGCACGGTGAATTCAGCTTCAATCAATTCGCCCAAAGTTGGCTTTACGCTTTGTTCAAAAATGCCGTCACCGTCAAAGTCGGCCCATACTGTTACCTCCAAACCTATCTCGTTTGCACCAAGTAGCTTTGCAGTCAACTTTATGTTACCTCCGTGCATCAATTTTGCGCGTTCCTTGGTATATAGTGTATAGCGTCCGGTAGTCATTGGCTTGTAGTGCAATTCGGACAACACACCCTCGCCGGTGATATCCACTTGAGTCAAGCGGGTCTTTGCCGAATATGTTCCACAAGGCATTCTGTAGGCAGCGATAGCAGGGCAGACATCGGGGTCTTCATCGGCTGGAGGCTCCGGAGCTGTTGTATTATAACTGGTCTCTGTGATTTCCCAATATGAATTTCCACGACCTGTCTTCACATAGTAGGCTACAACACCGGTAGCGCCTTTGTTGAGGCCGAGTGTCGCATCTTCGTTGTAATTGATTGTACCTTGGTCGTTGGAAGCCAGGAAATATGTCGTACCGCTACCGGTTGTGCCGGCTCCGGTACTTACATAATATTCCACAGGGTCATTACCCAAGCTTACATTTGTACTCAATGTTATATTAGACGACTGCATATATGTTTCAGTCGCAACGTTCTTGATGTAATAGCAGTTGTCCTTGCCTGTAGGGATAAACTGCCACACATACACACCATTGTCTGCATTCAGTGCACCGGTCTGCATCATCCCGTCTGCTGCGTAGATATACGAGCCCGATTCACCATTGCGGTTGATTGTATAATATTTGTCTTGTTCAAAGGCCCAACCTTGAAAAACAGTGACCAGAGACAAGAATAGGAAGAATATCTTTTTCATATGGATTTCTTTATTTAAAGAAGTTGGAAAATCCGGAATAACCAAAGCACACCCGGTGTCCGGGGCGCTCTGCATATTCCAATGATTCACTACATTATCTCTTTGTTGATTCTCCTGGCATAGTCACTTTGAACAAGTCGCTGGTTGTATGCTCCTGGTTGATGATTTGTACCATCTTTTGAACCACATCGGGATTTTCTGCGGCAACGTCAGTATCTTCGTGCACATCAACAGCGAGATCGTACAACTGTGTCGCACCATTCTTTACAACCAACTTCCAGTCGCCCATACGCAACGCCATCATATTTGTCTCGTGGAACTCCCAGTAGAGGAATTCATGCTTTTCCTGTTCTGCATCATTTCCACGAAGGGTGTTGTTGAACGAGATACCGTCCCAATGTTGTGTAGCAGTGCTCGCCTTGCGACTATAAGCATCGCCGTTGAGTCCTGCATAATCGAGGAGTGTAGGCATGAGATCATAGAATGCCAATTGGTGATCGTTCACTGTACCTGCAGGAACTCCGGGGCCTTTGACAATAAACGGAACACGGATACCGCCTTCGTGTGTAGAACGCTTGGTTCCACGCAACAGACCGTCACGGTTGAACCAATCTGGGTCAGCTCCACCTTCTTCGTGAGGACCGTTATCTGATGTGAAAATCACGAGAGTATTGTCTGCAAGACCCTTTTCTTCCAACTTGGCGAGAATTTCGCCCACCTGAGCATCGAGACGAGTAACCATGGCTGCAAATTGTGCATGTCGGTTGGAATTCTTGTAATACCAAGAGGAGAATGCACCGCCAAAGCCACTATCGTCACATTCAAATGCCTGGATATACTTTTGCAAGATACTGTCATTAGGCTGCCACAGCTCGGCGTGAGGCAGAGTATAGGTAAATATACCAAGGAATGGCTTGCCGGCCTCCTGACGGTCTATCCAATCCAAAGCATATTGGTGAATGAGGTCGGCTGTGTATTGCTCGCGATTCTCATAGTCAGCATTTCCGGACGACACATCACGATGCTGGATGTTCTGCTTCAATGTATCTACCACAATATGCTTGTCGCCATACTTCTCGGGGTCGTAACGATTCAAGAAGTTTGGATAGTATGTGTGTGCCTGGAATTGGCAGATTGGACCATAGTAGCAGTCGATGCCACGCTTGTTGGGCAATGAGGCCGAACTGCTGGTAGCAGAGGCACTGGTAATGGTATTGCCGTCTGCATCCACTTTATAGGTATCGGGGTAGTTCAAGTTGTAGTAACCACCGGCCCACTTTCCGAACATACCTGTGCGATAGCCTGCTTCCTTGAACAATTCAGGCACAATCTTATGTGTATTCTTATAAGGCTCCTGACCTATGATGTGGTAGTCCGGATTCGAACCAAACATGTTTTCCCTGCGTGCACTTTGCCAGTACTCGCGATTACCGCGTACGTGAACGTGGCCTGTATGCTGGCCTGTCATGAAGCAGGCACGCGATGGTGCACTCACTGGGCTACCGGCATAAGCTTGAGTGAAACGCATACCTTCAGCAGCCATTCTGTCCAAGTTGGGCGTAGAGATCAATTGTTGACCATAACAACCCAAATCACCGTATCCCATATCGTCGCACATTATATATATAATATTAGGACGATCTTGTGCTGTAGCCATTACAGGCAGGATACCGGCGAAAAGCATTAATGCATTCTTTTTATTCATACTAACTATCGGTTTTGTATTCTTGTTTACAAAAAAACTTTTATGGTTCCATCCAACTTTTGGGGGTTCACCTCAATGGTCAG
>JAFOCD010000026.1 GCA_017381475.1 Bacteroidaceae bacterium | reverse complement strand
CCAGGCTAACATCTACACAATCTACGCAATCGGTTCAGATCCTCTCCACACAGCAGGTCACGGTAGCGGTGCCGGTACACAGGGTACAGTGGTTAACTGGACAGGTGGTGCAGGTACAGCATCTTCATGGACACTCCGCTTCGTAGACGAGGAGGATGGTACATCAATCGAAGACCTCGTTGTTGAGGGTGCAGAGGTTGTTTCTGTAGCTTACTTCACACCTGCAGGTGCTGCAATTCCTGCTCCTGTTAAGGGTATCAACATCGTTGTAACAGTTTACAACAATGGTGTTGTTGAGACAAAGAAGAAGCTTGTTAAGTAATTAGCAAGTCATAATAAAGATAATGGCGGCCAATCGGCCGCCATTTCTTTTTTTGTGATGGTGTAAATATTAGAAGTTTTGGAATTTTTGTATTTTGTTTACAAGTAGTTTTCAACCTCCAGACTGCTATCTTTCATTCCTTTTCTTATCGTTCTATCATTGTTCTTTTGGCGGCCAAAAGAACGAAAAGCCCCTGCACACGGAAAGATGTGATTAAACGAGTAAAACCCAAGCAAGCTTGGTTTTTACTCGCTTGCATAAACCTTGCCTGCAAGGCAATTCACGAGCAGGAGGAGTGAGCGACTGATGCGCCCGAGTGCCGAGTTCTTTGGTACTTTCTGACATACAGAAAGTACAAGGCATAACGACAATAAGAAAAATTAGAAAACGGATTAAAGGTAAATTCTGCTGTTAAATTAAATCTTTATTTATACCCCTCCCAGAGTTGCAGGTGAGTCCATATAAATTCAATACGAGAATCTGTCATTCTGAACGAATGTGAAGAATCTTATAAACAGCTTCTTATAATCTCGAGAAAGTAGAGATGAAAAACGAAATCACGGGCCAGGATATTCCAGACCCGTGATTTCGTATATGGTATGGTCGGCGGTCTTATTCCTCCACCAGTTCCATCTCTTTCCAACGCTCAACAATCAGTTCGCAGTCTTCGCGGGCAACAGATTCTTCAACCTCGTATTCGCTTAGCAGCAGTTCAACAAGCTCGTCAATTGTAAATGCCTCTTTTCCGGCAACGCTCTCCCACAGGTAGGCTGCGGTCTCGTTAAGGCTGATGATTCTGCTGTAATCGACATTCTCTACTCCGGCAGGAACAATGATGTACTCGCCGCATACATTCTGTATTTCAAAACCTTCCTTAATCTTCATATTCTCAAATTTTTTATTTTGTATTAGAAAAACTTTTTCTTTCTGCGGTAGATTGCCAACAATATGCGACGCATCGGCTTCAATGCATTCCATGTTGCCGAGTACCATCTCCATTTGCGGCTTGTGATGCTCACCTTCTTGCCTTTGCGTATGAAACCGTCTGCAACTCCAATGATTTTGTCAAATGTAAAACTCTCGGTCATTGACAATGGGTTACCGTCGCCGCGCATGGTGTAGACATGGTCTTCAATCTTTATAACCCTGTGCAGGGCATATCTTCTTTCGGCAACCTCGGCAAGTACTACATCGCCCACTTTAGGTACGCGAGGCGGTGCTAGGATGACTTTGTCTCGTCCATTGTCAAGGAATGGGCGCATGCTGAATCCGCGTACAACGAAAGTCACGCTTTTCTTGCCCTCCTTACGGAGCATTCGGGTAATCTCCTGCATGAACAGGTGATTGTCGACCTTCTTCTGTATTACTTTTTCGCTCATAGGCCGAATGTGCTGCTGGACAGGCGTGCTGCCTCGGCGTCGGGGAGACAGAATAGGGTATGTATGGTTATCTTCTCAAGCAGTTTGCTTATGGTGCTGCAGATGAAGATGTGGATGTCCTTGTCGAATTTGAGTGTTGAACATGAACTTAGCATAATACCGAACGCAGTAGGGATGCTCTCCTTGCGTATGTGGTTTGTCTTATCCTGCTCAATTGCTGCCATACCGCCAATGGGGTAGTGCACGTTCTTGTATATCGGGCGCTTGCCACTCCATGGCGAACCATATACAATAGGAGTGCCGTCGTCGGCAATGCGTATGACGGGGTTGTCGTCGTTTATCAGCGTGCTCCCTTTGATGTGCTCGACCCACTTGTTGCTGTGGGTGCTTTTCCCCTGTCCGCTCACGCCAAGGAACATGTATCCCTTTCCGCCGTTCTCCACCGTTGCTGAGTGCATGAGTAGTGTCTTGTGTGGGGCAGTGCACATTGTGAATATCACCATCAGGGTGTTGTTGAAACCAAAAACGACATCGCTGCTGTTGCCGCGTGTTGTTATCGTGAAATTATGTCGCTCGGCATCGCTCTGCATGAAAGCGCATGGCGTTCCAAACTCGTTCATTGTCAGAATCTGATATGCGCCGCTGTCCTGGCGGTAAACCTCGAATGTTGCGCTGGGGCAGGGGAATCTTCCGATCTTGCTGCCGCGCCACGATGGTTGTATACTGTTGTCCGATGTTATTTCAAAAAGCAAATCGTCTGTATGTTCTTGCTCAAATGGAGCAAGGTTTGGCAGCAGCGACAATATGTCGCCCTCCATCATGGTGATGGCAAAGTTGTGCCCGGCGATTGAAAAATATCTTTTTTGCATATTCGTAGGGGGTAATGTCTGCATTCGAAGGTTTTGTAACCTCTATTATAATCCGCAAATTTATGAAAAATGCATTAAATAGTCAATTGAAATAACAAGTTGTTTCATTTTTTGTTGCTAACTTTGCGGTATATGACTACAGCACGCACCATAAATATTCGCGGCAAGCTCATGCCTTTGAACACCCCGGTGGTTATGGGTATACTGAATGTAACAGACGACTCTTTCTACGAGGGGTCAAGGGTTGCTTCGCCCGGTGAATTGGTGCAGCGTGCGCGAGACATGATTGAGGCCGGTGCCGGAATACTGGATTTGGGCGCATGCTCAACTCGTCCTGGTTCTGCCCCCGTTGAGGAGGCTGTGGAACTGGCAAGGCTTCATGCGGCACTTGAATCGCTCGACAGGGAGTTGCCCGATGCGGTTGTCTCAGTAGATACATTCAGGGCGACAGTGGCGCGGGAGTGTGTTGTTAATCATAATGTGGCAATAATAAATGATGTTTCGGGATTTGAATGGGATAATGCAATGTTTGATACGGTGGCTGCATTGCGAGTGCCATACGTGCTTACTCATTCTGTAGGTTATGCCGGCGACGAGGTACAGTATGACAACTTTATGCCCCAGGTACTCAAGCGTCTTGCCTATAAAGTGTGGCAGTTGCGCCAGGTTGGTGTGGCCGATGTTATTGTGGATCCGGGATTCGGCTTTGGCAAGAGCATGGAGCAGAACTACCGGATGCTGGCGTCATTGCGTGACTTTGAATTGCTCGATGCACCGCTCCTTGTCGGTCTTTCGCGTAAGTCTATGATAACACGCCTGCTGAATATTGATGCCGCAGATGCACTTGCTGCTACAACGGCGCTGAATATGGCTGCCCTTTTGAATGGTGCGGATATCTTGCGTGTTCATGATGTCAGTGAAGCGGTTCAGGCAGTAAAACTTGCACAGGCTATGAAGATTGAAAGATAATGTCTAATAATATTAAATAGGATGTTTTTTGATTTTACTATAAAGGATGCAATAGATATTCTGCTGTTTGCGTTTTTGCTTTATTATCTATACAAGATGATGAAGGAGACTGGGTCCTTGAATATCTTTGCCGGAATAATGATGTTCCTCTTTGTTTGGGTCCTTGTGTCAAAGATACTAGACATGCGTTTGCTCGGTTCTGTTTTTGACCAAATGATGAATGTCGGAACTATTGCACTTATCGTGATATTCCACGACGAAATAAGGGGGTTTTTCAAGGGCATAGGTTCGCGTCGTTATTTTAAATACTTGGCAACTCTTTTTAGTCGCAAGGAGACAGTGCGTGAGGTTTCGGATGTGGTTCCTGTGGTTATGGCTTGCAAGAGTATGGCGCAACAGAAGGTAGGCGCGCTCATAGTTATGGAAAGGAAAGTTCCTCTTGATGATGTGATAAAAACGGGGGAACAGATAAACTCAGATATAAGTCAGCGACTCATTGAAGCAATCTTTTTCAAGAATGCCCCCTTGCATGATGGAGCAATGGTTATACGTGATGGACGCATCGTAGCAGCACAGTGTATTCTCCCGGTTTCGCATAATCTTGATATACCAAAGCGATTGGGCTTGCGCCACCGTTCGGCGATGGGAATCTCCGAGGCTACCGATGCTGTGGCAATTGTTGTCTCGGAGGAGACGGGTAGTATCTCGGCGGCCATCAACGGTAGGTTTGAGTTAAATCTGGATGCTCATAGGCTGGAACAACTTTTGTCTGAACAAAAATAAATAATGAACAAAGCTAAGGCTCCTCCTGCAAGGGGGAGCTTCTTTATTATATAATAGTAAGGATTGCGTCCTTTATGGGGCGAGCAGGTGTGTTTGTCTAAGAGGTGCAATGCAAACGCTGATGGGCGAATACATCGGTTCGCCCCTACATTTCTCCCTTTTAGACCTTATTGCCCTTTAGGGCTTTTGTCTTCAAAAAATCTTTAAAAAAACTTCTTTCGCAAATCGTTGAAAATCAACACTTGTAAAAATGGTGTTCAAAAAAGTATGATTTTTTTTGAAAAAAAAGATGCAAATGTTTTGCCAGTTCAAAAAGTTGCCTTACCTTTGTACTCGCTTTCGGCAAGCAATGCGGTAACGCGATGCGGAACGAAGGGCAATATAGATCCTTGACATCATTCCATACAGACAAGCAGTACAACCTTGCTTTTTTATGAAGCAAGAAGCGTAAGGAACGAAAAACGAACCGTCAATAATTTGAAATAATTTATT
>JAFOCD010000233.1 GCA_017381475.1 Bacteroidaceae bacterium | reverse complement strand
GTTTACGATACGGATTGCCGGGTCAACGCCCTCTGCGGCAGTGATTGTTACGTTCTGAATTGTTGTTGCGCTGTCAAGAACTACTGTATCGAGGAGGTGGATAGTACCGCCTTCGCCTGCTGCTGCGTAAGCTTCAGCAAATGTCTTGTAGTACTTGTCGCCAACCTTGATTGTGCATTCTGCGTCAACCTTGCCGCATGAGCAAACGCCGTCAACGTAGGTATGATCGATTACGGGGATTTCTTCTTCGTAAGTGTTGCCGCAATCACAGGTGTAAACCGTCTTTCCTGCTTCGGTGCAGGTAGCTTCGGTTGTTTCTGCAGTATATTTGTGTTCACCCGATGCTGCAACCTCGTTGCGCTTTTCGGTAGCTGCACAGTATGAGCAAGTGTAAAGATCATATCCGTCAACCATACAACCTGCTTCAACCGATTCGGTAAGCTCGTAGTTGTGCGGACATGCCTTTACTTCGAAGGTACGGATGTCAGCAGTAAAGTTGCCGAGTGAATTGCCGTCAGCATCGGTAACCTTTTCGAATGTAGCATTTACGGTGTAAGTACCTGCGTTCTTGAATGTGAGAACGTTTGAGTTGCCCTGCCACAAGCTGAAATAGAGGTCAGCGCTCGGACCATAGAGATGGAGGTGAGTGATTACGCCTGTTACAACTGTACCATCGTCCTTTGTAAAGGTGATGGGATACTTATCCTTATTATTCCACCAGTCACCGCCGGTGCTGTTCTGAATTGTGTCGCCGACGAATACTTCCTTTTCGCTGAAAGGAATACCGGTCTGCGGATAGAATTTGAGTGCCTTTGTGCCGCTGTAAACAGCATTTCCGTCGCCGTCAACATACTGACGAGGAGCCGCCTTTACGTCAAACGAGCGCAGGTACACGCCATAAAGATTTCCAACAGATTCGCCTGTTTCAACGTTTACAACGCCTTCTGCCTGACCATACATCTTATATGTTCCTGCTTCGGAAAGTGTGTAGCCGATTCCGCCGCCGTTCCAAACGGTAAATCTCGATGTTCCTGCTGTAGGAGCTTTGATTTCAAGATATGTGATTCGGCAGGTGTATTCAACACCGTCGTGTGTAATCTTAACATTACTATTGTTCTTCCACCAGCCGGAGCCGTTCTGAAGAACGTCGCCTACATAAAGGTCATCGGTCGAGAGGGGGATACCTGTGTCAGCGTAAACGTTAACGTCCTTGCCGCCATCAAAGTTAACTGTACCATCCAAATTAGCATATCCTCTCGGTAACGCCTTTACTTCGAAGGTACGGATATCGGCATTAAAGTTGCCAAGCGAATTGCCTTCTGCGTCGGTAACCTTTTCAAATGTAGCGGTTACAGTATATGTACCTGCATTGGCAAAGGTGCGAACGTTTGAGTTGCCCTGCCACAAGCTGAAATAAAGGTCGCTGCTCGGGCCGTAAAGATGAAGGTGAGTAATAACGCCGGTAATCTCTGTACCGTCATCCTTTGTGAAGTGGATGGGATACTTGTCCTTGTTATTCCACCAGTCACCGCCGGTGCTATTCTGAATTGTGTCGCCAACATAAATTTCGTCCTCGCTGAAAGGAACG
>JAFOCD010000232.1 GCA_017381475.1 Bacteroidaceae bacterium | reverse complement strand
GTATTGACGTTCGTCTTTTGGGTTCCGCCGCCTTCCTGTGTATATATCTCCACATTATCATACGACACTCCCAATGAGCGCTGGTATTCTTCAATAAAAAATCGTCCTCGTGGAGAAAGAGATTCTTGTTCGAGCAATGGGATAAGGACCCGATCCAGGATGTCCTGATAGCAAATCTGCACATACTCTTTACATTTGGATAAAGGTTCTTTAAGTCCTTCCATTTCTGAGGGAGCAGCGGGAGTAAGATAGACGTACAGATTATACAAGGCACGTGAACCTCCTTTGCGCACTGATGTATCCACACGTCCTGCACCTTTGTTTTTCAAAAAAGCATTGAAATGTTTATAGCATTTTTCTGTATGCCTATCGTACTCTGTCACATCTATTTTATTCTCAATGATAATATTGATGAACTCTACAGGCTTGCCGTTCTCACGCATCAGTGGCTTAACACGACACGTAACCAAAATATCTACCTGACCGCTGTTACCATCATTGTCTGAAAAACACTTCTCAGCAGTCACCTCAATATCGGAAAGCGAGAGATTTCTTGCCATGATAGCACTCTTGAAAGAAGGAAACATTACCTTTTTATCAGGACATTCAATCAATCTGGTATCCTGCTTGATGGCACGGTCTAGGATAGTTTCCATCAACAACTGCAGAGGGAGTGTACCTGTACCATGGAAGGATTCTTCTTTGAACAATTCCGCTAAGAATTTGCTATGAGACATCTCACGGCGTGATACTGAAAGACAATTTAAAAAAGCCCCCACTTCATACTTGGAATGCAACTGAGATATTCTCTTATCGGCATTGAATCTTTGTATTTCTGCAGTATAATTCATCATGTATCAACGATTCCCTTTACATCGCTAGGTTCTTAATTAACGAGAGTTCGACAAACAACTTCATCAGTAAATTTGGTGATTAGCGAAATTATTGTAACTTTATAGTGCTAAAATACAAAGTGTTACAAACAATAATCGCTATGCCACTAAAGACAAAGTTACAGAATTATTCTGAATGGCAAATGATTTCTGCAAGTTTTTTGATACCCACACTAAATTTCTACTGAGCCGTAATTTTGCCAAAGCATGCTAATCGCAACCCAAGCGGCATAACCTGCGACTATGCTACGCTTGACCTTTTGCTGCATGCTTTAGCGAAAGGGGCACTTCTTTTATTATTACTTTTGCCAACACAGCCTAATCGCATCCCGCGAGGGCGCAACCTAACGTCTGCGCTGCTCGCGACTAAATGCTGGCTGTGTTAGCGAAAGGGGCACTTCTTTTTTCAAAAAAGAAGTGCCCCTTTTCACAAAGAAGCACTTCCAACATTTACTAAACAACTAAGAAAAAACTATACTATCATTACTCTCGACTGAGAGCATTGCAAATGTAATTCACATTTTACAATAAAACAAATTTGTAGGCAAAATATCTACAGTATTTTCAAAACTTTTCAATGATTTCCAGTTTTTATACCACAAACACGCATGTACAAAGGTATTTTTCGTGCATAACAGACATTTACCTGCGTTTAATTGGAGTAAAGGAAATACCACCAATATGTATCACCAAAATGACGGCGGACATAGTTGCCTCGCACAAAAACATCATCGTGTTTAGCCTCCTCATCACGCAGAGCCTTAAGTCTTGAACTCATGGATTCATCATGAAGTTCAAAAGGAAGAACCTCTGCCGAATCGGCAACATCAGCATAGAGCATCAGTGCCTCACGATAGTGTTTTGGAAGAGCATCAACGGCGTCAGCGCCATAGATTGCAATAACCTCTTCCTTGAATTTGACAAGACGCTTTTCAAGCAACAACGACGAGAGATAATACTCCTTGGCAACGACTGTCGCCGAATCACTGCATGCAATACGGGAAAGGAAATCTATAGCATCTTCGCCATCCATCAACACTGCGCCTATCAACGAATACACACTGTCAGGTACAAGCGGCGATGTGCGCTGCGACTTTGGCAACAAGCCTGCTGTTGCATAGTGCTGTGGATATTCAAACAGATGTTCGCCCAACATTCCATTACTTGCAAGTATATATGCACGCATCGCTGTGAGTTCCTGAGAAGCTTTATCTGCTTTTTTGCCTACATTCAGCGCCTCATCGACATCTCCACTATTATAGTATACCATCACACATGTCTCACGCTTGAAGTTCTCCTCACTATATGAGAGTGTACCTACAAGACATATAAGAATTACCAAAAGGATGAGATTGCGCCAAAGCACCCTATTCATCGTCATTGTGACATCCTTTATCTTCTCGAACTTTATCCTGCGCAAAAAGTACGAGAGTCCAACATATACCAGTAATCCTATAACAATTATAACAATCCAACCGGCATAGGATTTACCGCCGACATAAAGCGTGCGGTCAATATCGGTAATGAACGCCAGTAACAGAGCCGATGGCAAATAGGCCAAAGCCGTCCATTCACGACGGAATCGTGCAAAATGATTGAGCCATACCGCCATAAGTGTGAGAACCAACGAGACTACTCCACCTACAAGATATGGATTGTAATTGAGTTTGCCTGTGGCGACCTCATTATACAGAGCCTCTAGCAGCGGTGCCTGATAGACCGCCACGAACAAAAAGGAAAAAACAGCAAAGAGTGTGGCACACACAGTGGCCACAACTCTTTGCAAACGCTTTTCAGAATTATTTCTCATTCTTTATTCTTTTTCAGCACCAAAGCTGTACGGGCAGGCAAATAGAGCATGAGCCAACCTTTCTTGCGGCGAGCATGCAGCTTGTCGTACTGGGTGAAGTGTGTCTGAGTTTCATCAACCAAGGCATTTCCGCCAAAACGCTCGGCATCAGTATTAAGGACAATTGAGTATGAGCCTTCGGGAACAAGCAGACCATAATCGGTGAATGAGCGGTTAGGGCTGAAGTTGAAGACAAATATCAGATCCTTGCGAGAGAAGGCGAGAATCTGGTCGCCGTCATTGTGCCAAATCTCCTGTACCGGACGGTTTTGGAAGTTACGGACACCACCAATGAGATCTACCATAGCCTTGTCGAACTGTCCAAGAAGTGTATAGTTATAGGCTGGATTGTCAACAAGATCCCACTGACGGCGGGCATACTTATGACTCCAACCGTTGCCTTCGCGAGGGAAGTCAATCCACTCGGGATGACCGAACTCATTACCCATGAAGTTGAGGTAACCTCCATTAATGGTAGCAAGGGTCATGAGTCGTATCATCTTGTGGAGCGCAATTCCGCGTGATACCATGTATGTTTCATCACCACGATTGAAATGCCAGTACATATCAGCATCGACAAGACGGAAAATGATTGTCTTGTCGCCCACGAGTGCCTGGTCATGGCTCTCGGCATATGAGATTGTCTTCTCGTCCTTGCGACGATTGGTGAGTTCCCAGAAGATTTCGGATGGTTTCCAATCCTCGTCCTTGCGTTCCTTGATTATCTTGATCCAAAAATCAGGGATATTCATTGCCATGCGGTAGTTGAAGCCATAACCGCCGTCCTCAATAGGCGCAGCAAGACCCGGCATACCCGAAACCTCCTCGGCAATGGTAATTGCGTTAGGATTGAGTTCATGGATTAGCTTGTTGGCAAGAGTGAGATAGCAGATTGCATCGCCGTTCTGCCCCATATTGTAGTAGTCGGCATAACTGCAGAATGCCTCGCCAAGGCCATGACTGTAATATATCATTGAGGTTACGCCATCGAAACGGAAACCATCGAACTTGAACTCCTCGAGCCAATATTTGCAGTTAGAAAGTAGGAAGTGAACAACCTCGTTCTTGCCATAATCAAAACAGAGCGAATCCCACGCGCTATGTATGCGCTTGTCGTCGCCATAAAAATACTGCGCGGGGTTACCGTCGAGCAAGCCAATACCTTCGTTCTCGTTCTTAACTGCATGCGAGTGAACAAGGTCCATAATCACAGCAATACCCATTCCATGCGCTGCATCAATTAGTTCCTTGAGTTCCTCTGGAGTACCGAAACGGGATGATGCGGCAAAGAAATTGGATACATGGTAACCGAAGCTTCCATAGTATGGATGTTCCTGTATGGCCATTATCTGTATGCAGTTATAGCCATCGGCAGCAATACGTGGAAGAACCTTTTCGCGGAACTCACGGTATGTTCCAACCTTCTCCTCAGCCTGAGCCATACCAATGTGGCACTCATAGATGAGCAACGGGGTTTTCTTGGCAACGAACTTCTTGTTCTTGAATTCATACTCCTGTTCGGGAGCCCACACCTGGGCGCTGAAAATCTTTGTAACCTCGTCCTGCACCACTCTGCGTACCCATGCCGGTATGCGCTCACCGCAACCGCCATCCCAATAGACTTTCATCTTGTAGTGCTGACCGTGAGCAAGAGCCTTTTTAGGCATCTTCCTTTCCCACACACCACCGGCAAGAGGTTTCAGTTCATACTCCGGCAATTCTTCCCAATTGGAGAAATCTCCAATGAGCACTATTCTCTTGGCATTGGGAGCCCACTCGCGGAACACCCACCCCGAAGATGTACGGTGCAGACCGAAATATAGATAACCTGAAGCGAAGTCGGACAATGTCTGACGACCGTTCTTTGTTAACTGTCTCTCCCTTTGTACAAAATATTGATGACGTCCTTCAATACTCAAGCTATAAGGAGCCAAATAGCTGTCGCGTTCTACAAGTTTCAGCATTTTCAGTAATATTATGGTTGTTATTATTTTCTTTATTCAACGGCTATCTTGAACACCACTTTCCTTAGTGGCACTGCTGTTATTGCCGGAGCGTGGCCATCCTGCGGAAAGAAGATGACAAACTCGCCTTGGTGAACATTAAAATAGTCCCTTGCAGGCATTCCCACAGGATAGATGGCTGCATCACACTCATTGTCATAATCGGCTGCAGGCAACTCATTCAAAGGGGTATATCCCATGAGTTCATATGCCGAAATTGGTATCTGAATATCAATATAACGACGGTGTACCTCGATGAAAGCCTCTTCCTTTGACTTCACCTTGGCGTCCATGACATTCGCATAAACTGTGTCGCCACATATCTCGTTCCTGCCAAGAGGCAAGCTTGAGAGTTCGTTCTTCTGAAGAAAATCCACAACTTTTGCAAAATGAGGATTAAGCGCCTCATAGTTTTTTAAATTTTCTAAAAGATCCAATACCATAGCTTTGTTATTTTGTATGTTCTAATCTACTATTCCCAAAGTATATTCACACTCGCGCTGCACTGTGCCATCGGCATTCTTGACAACGAATTTTCCGTTACGTTGTCCTTCCATGAAATATCCTTCGTAGCGTAACCCATCGGCATCAATCGCCACACCGGCACCCTCTTCAAGACCATCGACAAAACCGCCAGAATATCTGCGGCCGTCATTGAGACGCAAAACTCCTGCGCCATTCATAGTGTCGTCTTCCCAACTTCCCTCGTATACATCGCCGTTAGCCCAGACATATTGTCCTTTGCCACAACGTACATCATCTTTCCAGTCACCATCATATACGGCACCGTTGCTGAAATGCATCACTCCATAGCCATGACGTTTTCCTTCCTTGAAATCACCTTCGTATACAGTACTGTCACTTGCGATATATTTACCCTCGCCATGCCATAGATTATTCTTGAAATATCCTTCATAGACCGAGCCGTCGGCATATTTGCAGCGTCCGACACCCTCGCACACATTCTGTGCCCACATTCCGTCATACGCTTCACCTGAGGAAGAGAGATATAACCCACTGCCATTGCGACGGTTGTTTTTCCATTGACCAATGTATTTACTATTGTCGGCCCAAATGAATGTTCCTATTCCATTGTATTTTCCATCCTTCCATTCTCCGGTATATGACGCTCCATTTTCAAACAGATATGTTCCAGAACCCGTACGTACGCCCATAACCCATGCTCCCAAATAAAAGTCACCGTTGGCGTAGTCCATACGACCGTATCCCTGCATTTGGTCATCCACCCAACTGCCGTCATATTTCCTGCCATCGGCATATATAAAGACACCGGAACCATGCTTTTTACCGGCTTTATATGCCCCCTCGTAACGGTCGCCGTTCTTATACTCGTAGACGCCATTACCCTCGCGCAATCCATCAACGAACTCACCATTGTATTTGTCGCCATTGGCATACATCACACGACCAGTACCATGTGGACGTTTCCTTTTCACTTCGCCAATATACACAGAACCATCGCGCAAGGTTGTAGTAACCTCCTCTTTCTTCTTCTTTTGTTTATCAGTTTGATTCTTAGAACGTTGTTCAGCTATGAGAGAGGTCAAAGGTTCAAAGCCATCCACGACAGCCTCGGCAAATGTCTGCGCATTGGACAGGCATTGCGTAAAGAAAAATATTGATATAGTAATTAATATGCGTTTCATTTGCGACTTTCAACATTACATAAAAACCGTATGATTTACATCTGTGCCAATTGCATATATATACAGAAATGCACAATAAACCAAATTTGACCTCAAAGATAGCAACAAAGTTGAAATAACAAAACGAAGAGTTATATATTTTGTAAAAAAATGGAAAACAACAATAGTAAAGGCATCGCGGTTGCGATGCCTTTACTATTGGGAAAAGATGAGAAAACTATGCTCCGACAACAATCTCAATCATTCTGTCCTTATGGAAATATTCACATGCAAGACGGTGCAGGTCTTCGGGGGTTACAGTCTTTATCTCGTCAATATACTTGTTCACCGAAGCAAAACCAGCACCTGAAAGCAAGGTATTTATAAAGACCTCAGACTTTGAAGACTGCCCTTCATACTCACAGCATAGTTCACCCATTATATAATTACGGACAAGTTCTATCTCGGCACTGCCGACAGGTTCTGTCAACAGGCGTTCAATCTCATTATATACTTCCTTTATCAACAATTCAACATTATCTGTTGCTGTTTCGGATGTAATCATAAATGCATTTCTCTCGCCGTAAGCATCAAGTTCTGCCTCAATATGATATGTATAGCCATTCTCTTCGCGCACATTACTCATCAAGCGGCTGCCGAAGTAACCACCGAGCAAGACACAAAGGAAACGAAACTTGCAAAAGTCGGGATGCATTGAATCCATCACCATAAAACCAATCTTTACCGCACTCTGCATGGTTCCAGGAAGAGAGACCTTACACCTGCCGAATTGAGGTGAAGGTTTTGCAACTTCAACAGGGCGACATTCAGTCTTGCAGCCCCAAGTTTCAGCACCGAAACTTTTTTTCAAAGCTGCAAGCATCGTTTCATTTACATAACCCGAAATGAACATTGTACAGTTGCAACTGCCGTAATAGCGATTGTAATAATCCTGAATATCGGCACGCGTAATGGCATCATAGTCTTCGGCACACACCACATGCCCCAGAGGATGGTCATCGCCCCACAAAGAGTGTTCAAAGTAGCGTTGGGACACGACATCGACCTTTTGCGAATTTATTGTAAAATAGGCCTTATTATTACTCTTCACCGTATCAAGATTCTCCAGTGGGAACCGCGGACACTTCACCATCTCTTCAAGAACCTGAAGCAATGGGACAAAGTGTTTTGACATGGTGTAGAGAGTTATATGGTTACAGTTCTGAGACGAGTACATGTCTATCCACGCGCCATAGTAGTCGAGGCGTCTGGATATTTCAGACGCTGTAAAATCACCGGCACCTTCGCGCAACATGCGGTTAGTAAACATTGCAAGTAGCGGCTTGTTCTGTACTGCATAGCCACCCTTAAAGAGCAAATCAAAACGCACAACACCCTTGTCAGCTCCGTCGAGCATATACAAGGGCACACCATTCGGCATTGCCAACCGGGTGGGCAATGTCAAATGCTCAAGCAACATTGGCTTTATAACAGGAGGCGCTGGCATTGTTCAGTCGTTCCAGGCAAAGCCTATTGATGCTGCAAACGCTTTGGCACGCTCAAGGTCCTCGGGAGTGTCAATGCCGATTGTTTCAATATCGGTAACACCCACCTTTATCTTGTAGCCATTCTCGAGCCAACGGAGCTGTTCTAGCGACTCGGCCTTTTCCATAGGCGATTGTGGCAAGGTTGTAAGAGTCTCCAACAGACCTGCACGATAGGCGTAGATACCAAGATGTTTATAGAAGGTGTGCGACTCGAGCCACTTCTCCTTCTCCACACCACGGAGATATGGAATCACAGAACGGCTAAAATAGACAGCATAACCATTCTCGTCAATTACCACCTTGGGAGAGTTTGGACATTCGAGACGCTCAAGACCATCGGCAACCTCATATGGTTTAACAAGTGTCGCGATGTCTGTAGCATCTGAATCGAAGCAAGAGATAAGCGCCTCGACCTGTTTGCGCTGGATGAAGGGTTCGTCGCCCTGAATGTTTACAATGACATCACAATCGAGCGCAAGGCGCTTGTATGCATCGAGACAACGTTCAGTGCCATTATTGCAACTTTCCGATGTCATTACCACATTGCCACCGAATGCAAGAACAGCTTCTTTTATACGGTCATCATCAGTAGCGACATACAAGTCATCAAAGCAGTCCTTCACCTGCTCATAAACACGCTGTATCACGGGTTTTCCACCCAACATAGCCAACGGCTTGCCCGGGAAACGGGTTGAGGCATATCGTGCCGGTATAATTCCTACGAATTTCATTTTTATATTTTGTTTATTTTCTATCTATTTACCAATCAAACAAATCGTCAAAGCCCTCTTGTACCTCTTCTTCAACCTCTTCAGTCTCTTCTGACACATCATCAGTTACAACATCTTCATTAGATGTATCAGCAGCCTCGTTACCACCAGTCTGGAATATACTGCGGCATGGGTCAAAATCCTCTGGAATATCGAATTTTTCTTCCTGGCTATATGGTAATGACTCATCGGCATAGACCTTTTGCATATAAAGGCCATAGATTGGCAATGCCATCGCCGCACCCTGTCCCTCGCTCATCTTGTCGAAGTGGATATTACGTTCCTCGCCGCCCACCCAACAGCCGGTAACCAAAGATGGTGTGTAACCCATGAACCAACCATCAGACATGTTCTGGGTTGTACCGGTCTTACCGCACATATCGGCTGTGATTTTGTAAGTACCCCTGAGTCGATAACCGGTTCCTTCATTGATGACGCCACGCATCATGTCTATCATCTTGTATGAACTCTCGCGGCTGATAACCTCGTTTCTATGCGCAGTAAAGGTTGCAAGAATATTGCCGGCACTATCCTCAATACGGGTTACCATCAATGGTGCAACACGCATACCCTTGCCTACAAAGGCTGTATAGCCACTGACCATCTCGGAAACTGAGGCATCGCATGTTCCAAGGCAGAGAGACTGTGTTGCCTCAATTTGTTGGTTGGTCAAACCGAATTCGTGAACCAGTTTCTTTAAAGAATAAGGACTGAGCTGTTCCATCAGGTAGGCCGAAATCCAGTTGTTAGATTTTGCCAATCCCCAGCGCAATGTAACCATCTCGCCATATTTGTCACGAGAGGAATTCCTTGGTTTCCATATACGGCCAAGATCGTCGACAAGGGTCTGTTCTACATTGCGAACCTCGTCACATGGTGAGAATCCGCGTTCCATTGCCAATGAGTATAGGAAGGGCTTGATGGTAGAACCGACCTGACGGCGGCCGCTGTTAACCATGTCGTACTTAAAATAGTGGTAGTTTGTTCCGCCGACATAGGCTTTTATCTCGCCAGAGAGCGGATCCATTGACATGGCGCCGGTGCGAAGGAAGTGCTTGTAGTATTTGATGGAGTCCATAGGGGTCATCACGGTATCCTTCATGCCCTGGTATGTAAAGACCTTCATCGGGATCTTTGTATTGAAAGCCTCCTCTATCTCCTGCTGTGAACTGCCATTTTTCTTCATTCGCTTGTAACGGTCTGTCTGCTTCATGTTACGGGTCATAATTGCAGCTACCTCATCTTCCTTCAGGCTACTGCTGAAAGGCGCTGTTCTTTTACCCTTCTTTGCCTTGAAGAAGTCGGTCTGCAATTTGCCGGCCACATGCTCCTGAACAGCCTCTTCGAGATAGGACTGCATACGCGAATCGATGGTTGTATAGATTTTCAAACCATCCTTGGTGATATTGTACTTTTCGCCATTTGGCTTAAAATTCCTGTTACACCAGCCATAAAGGGAGTCGGTAGCCCAACGGATAGAATCGTCATAGAACTGCTGTTTCTGCCAACCACGGTAGTTCTTACGTTCTGGTTTTTTCGCGGTCATATACAAGCGCAGATATTCACGGAAATATGGCGCAATACCCTCATTATGGTCAGTAGGATGATAATAGGTCAACAATGGGATACTTGACAAAGAATCGCGCTCTGCAGCTGTAATGTACCCGGCCTTGGCCATCTGCGAAAGAACTACATTACGGCGTTGTTTGGTCAATTCATTGCGACGCAACGGATTGTACAGAGATGAGTTCTTGCACATACCCACCAGTGTAGCCGACTCCTCAATGAGCAATTCACTTGGATGCTTGCCAAAATAGACATGAGCAGCACTTGCCAGACCTACAGCATTGTTACCAAAATCATATTTGTTGAGGTAAAGTGTCAAAATCTCGTTTTTCGTATATTCTTTCTCCAGTTTTGCTGCAATTACCCACTCGTTCGGTTTTTGGCGGATACGGGCAAGCATTCCAGACTCGGGCTTTGTATGCAGCATTTTGGCAAGCTGTTGAGTTATAGTACTGCCACCACCGGAACTCTCCTGCTGCAGAAGAATACTTTTTACGCCTACACGCAACAAAGATTTTGCGTCAATACCTGAATGTTCATAAAAACGGACATCCTCTGTTGCCACAAGAGCATTTATAAGAGATTGGGGAATATCCTTGAACTCGACACGCACACGGTTTTCCTTGTAGGACCAAGTACCCATTTCCTCGCCGTCGGCAGTGAACAGTTGGGAAGCATATAGGTAATCAGGATTTTGAAGTTCACGAGTATCAGGAACATATCCTGTCCAGCCATTTACTATCGAAACAAACAGCAGCACAATTGCAAGCATAACAGCTACAACAATGCCCCACATCACAATCATTGCTATCTTAATCTTTCTCATAGTCAGTCGTGTTATTGTCAACGGTCACCCGGCATCCGCTTGGGAACAAACCATAGGTTTGCAAATTTAATACAAAAATTCCAATAACGCGCAAGCTTTTTCCATCCTTTAGGATTTTGAAATAAAATCGCTTCCAGATATTGTTTGAAAAATATTATTGTTCTATCTTTACAAGAAATTTATTTGCAAACATTATAAAAAATGAAAAGCAAGAGCTTTGTTTCGATCAACGACCTCACACGCGAGAAAATCCTTTCGCTGCTTGAGACAGCCGAAAAGTTTGAAGAGAATCCCAACCGGGACATTTTAAAGGGCAAGATTGTTGGTTCACTTTTTTTTGAGCCATCTACAAGAACACGCCTGAGTTTTGAGACTGCAGCCAACAGACTTGGCGCGAGCGTCATCGGTTTCAGCGATGCGGCAACAAGTTCAGCAACCAAAGGCGAAACACTAAAAGACACCATAATGATGGTTTCGAGCTATGCCGATGTCATTGCAATGCGACATAAGCTCGAGGGTGCAGCCCGCTATGCCAGTGAGGTTTCACAAGTGCCAATCATAAACGCCGGCGACGGCGCCAACCAACACCCATCACAGACAATGCTCGACCTCTACTCTATCAAAAAGACACAGGGCACACTTGAGGGATTGAAGATTCACCTTGTAGGCGATTTGAAGTATGGCCGCACTGTACACTCATTGCTCCATGCAATGCGCCACTTCAACCCCACATTCTGCTTCATTTCGCCAAATGAACTACGCATGCCCGAGGAGTACAGACTATTCTGCGAGAAGAACAACATTCCATATACCGAGACAACTGAATTCAACGAGGAGGTCATCGCAGATGCCGATATTATATATATGACACGCGTACAACGCGAACGATTCAGCGACATCATGGAGTATGAGAAGGTAAAGAACTGCTACCGACTCACAAACGCAATGCTCGCAAATACCAAGGAGAACTTGCGCATACTACACCCTCTGCCACGCGTGAACGAAATTGCACAGGATGTAGACAGTAACCCGAAGGCTTACTATTTCCAACAGGCACAGAACGGCTTATATGTGCGCGAGGCAATCATTTGCGACGTTTTAGGTATAAACATTTAAAAGCAAGGATATGAACGATAAAAACAAGACGGCATTGCAGGTATCGGCACTCTGTAACGGCACTGTAATAGACCACATTCCAGCCGACAAACTTTTTGCAGTTGTAAACCTGCTTGAAATACCCCAAATGGGTAACAATGTCACCATTGGATACAACCTGGAAAGCAAGAAACTTGGCAAGAAGGGGCTAATAAAGATTTCGGACAGATTCTTTACCGATGACGAAGTGAACAAAATCTCCGTTGTTGCTCCCAATGTTGTACTGAACACTATACGCGATTACAATGTTGTA
This sequence comes from Bacteroidaceae bacterium, assembly GCA_017381475.1. Lineage (GTDB taxonomy): Bacteria > Bacteroidota > Bacteroidia > Bacteroidales > Bacteroidaceae > HGM04593. The sequence goes on along the minus strand of JAFOCD010000232.1, from coordinate 10,147 downwards.
GAGAAACGCGAGGTCAGAATGCCAGATGAGATTCACAACATCATCAAATGCAACAACCTCAACTGTATTACCAACAACGAACCAATGGAAACCCACTTCTATGTAGCCAACCGCGCGACACACACACTCAAGTGCCGCTATTGCGAGAAAGAGGTGAGCCTTGATGACATTAATTTATTGTAAAGAATGAAAATAAGCTGGAAACCCGGCACAATGATATATCCGCTGCCGGCGGTGCTCATCACTTGTGGCGACAAGCCCGAGAGCTACAACATGTTCACAGTATCATGGGTTGGAACAACATGTACCAACCCTGCAATGTGCTATATATCAGTACGCCCGGAGCGACACTCCTATCCAATCATCAAGGAAAGCGGTGAATTCGTCATCAACCTTACCACAGCATCCATGGCACGCGCTACAGACTGGTGTGGTGTGCGTTCTGGCAAGGACTACGACAAGGCAAAGGAGACCGGGCTCACATATGCTCCATCTGTAAATGTAAAAGCACCTATTATTGCAGAGTCACCTTTAAGCATCGAGTGCAAGGTAAAGCAGATTATCCCACTAGGCTCACATGACATGTTCCTTGCCGAGGTTGTCAATGTACAGGCCGATGACCATTACCTTGACCCCGTCACAGGAGAGTGGAACCTTGCCGCAGCCGATCCTCTTGTATACACACATGGCAAATACTTTCACCTTGGCGACTTTATCGGCAAATTCGGCTGGAGCGTAAAGAAAGGCAAATGACCGTATGAAGCTTCGCGGTCTTGTATTTGGGTTATTACTATCTCTTTCCTTGTTTGCACATGCGCAAGGAAAGGACAAAATTCGTTTCAACGCCGGAATAAAAGCCGGCTTCCAGGCCGTGACATATAACGACCCCGAGTTCAAGATTGACGGTTATATTTTCGACAGCAACAACATCCAAAGCAACAGGATTGGTTACGCAATATCCCCGTTTGCAAGAATAACAAAAGGGCGATATTACCTGCAGAGTGAGGTTACATTCGGCATTACGAACCATAGCTTCGACTTTCACGACGAGAACGATATTGCCAACGAGAACTTCACGCCCAACAACACCGTCTACGACTTGCGCACCTACTCAGTACAGGTGCCAATACTCTTTGGTGTCCACATCCTTGAAGGTGGACGCTATTGCATGAGCATCTTCACCGGCCCACGCACTAATTTCACATTACCATCTCTTACCCAACAGAACTTCAAGCATTTCAATTATGAGCATCTTGAAGAGGTTCTCAATGACAAAAACTACTATTGGGAATTCGGTTTAGGAATAAAGATTAGCCGCGTATTCCTCGACATCACCTATGACGTCGGCATAAACAAGACTGCAAGCCACATAATCTCACACGATGATGGCAAGATATTCACATCGAGCCGCCGCGACAACATTCTGAGTTTTTCAGTCGGTTTTCTATTTTGACATTTCAGGAAACTGCATAATGACAACCCTATTACATGAAGAATCTTTGGCAAAACAACAAAACTGTTGAAAAAAAATTAAAATAATAGCCTAAATATATAATATTTAAATAACTTTGTGGAGAAATGCATCTGTGTACTCAAACAAGAATAGACACAATACTGGTAAACAAATACAACAATTAACCATAAAACATTATGCTTAAGCAAATTATCAATGCAAAGATCCTCACTCCACAAGGTTGGTTGAAGGATGGTTCGGTAATCATCAGAGACAACAAGATTCTCGAGGTTACAAACTGCGACCTCGCTGTTGTAGGTGCAGAAGTTGTTGACGCCAAGGGTATGTATGTAGTGCCTGGCGGTGTAGAAATCCACATTCACGGTGGTGGCGGCTGCGACTTCATGGAGGGAACAGAAGAGGCTTTCCGTGGTGCAATCAAGGCACACATGAAGCATGGTACAACAAGTATCTTCCCCACCCTTTCATCATCGACCGTCCCCATGATTGAGGCTGCAGCCGAGACATGTACAAAGCTCATGGCAGAGCCCAACAGCCCCGTACTCGGTTTGCACTTGGAGGGTCACTACCTGAACATGGCAATGGCAGGTGGTCAGTTGCCCGAGAACATCAAGAACCCCGATCCAAACGAATACATTCCATTGGTCGAGAAATGGGATTGTATCAAGCGTTGGGATGCAGCTCCAGAGCTCCCCGGTGCAATGCAGTTCGGTAAATATATCACATCAAAAGGCATCTTGGCATCTGTAGCACACACACAGGCCGAGTACGACGACATCCACGCTGCACGCAAGAACGGCTATACACACGCCACACACTTCTACAACGCGATGCCGGGTTTCCACAAGCGCCGCGAGTACAAGTACGAGGGTACTGTAGAGAGCATCTATTTGCACGAGGACATGACTGTCGAGGTTGTTGCCGACGGTATCCATGTGCCACCGACAATTCTCCGTCTTATCCACCACATCAAGGGTGTTGAGCGTGCCTGCGTAATCACCGATGCTTTGGCTTGCGCAGCAAGTGACAGCACAACAGCGTTCGACCCACGCGTAATCATTGAGGACGGTGTATGCAAGCTTGCCGACCGCACAGCTCTCGCAGGTTCTGTTGCAACAATGGACCGTCTCATCCGCACACTAGTCCAGAAAGCCGAGATTCCTCTCGAGGACGCTGTACGCATGGCTTCTGAGACACCTGCAAAGATCATGAATGTATATGACCGCAAGGGTTCATTGCTTAGAGGCAAGGATGCCGACCTCATGATTCTTGATGATGACTTGAATGTACGCGCAGTCTGGGCTATGGGCCAGCTCGTTGAGGACACTTACAAGTTGTAATCGCAGAATAAGAAACAAATCATTGCTCGGTGTGCCACACGGCGCACCGAGTTTTTTTATTGCTATCCCAAAACAAAAAAGACACTTCAGTTGTTATTGAAAATAAAAGATGTAAAAACACAAATATTTTATTAGAACCAAGGTATGCATAACACACAAAAATTAGTATCTTCGCAGATTATAAAAGAAAACAGTATGACAGCCAACAATAACAACTTAGTTGATAACAACCCATTTTTGGAGGCAAGTACTGCTCCGTTCGGAGCAATACCATATGACCGCATAACCCTTGCACACTACATTCCAGCCGTTAAGGAAGCCATAGCACGCGAGGAAGCAGTTGTCGACAGCATCTGCAACAGCTGTGATACAGCGACATTCGATAACACTATTGCTACGCTCGACTATGCAGGTCTGTTGCTCGGCGACATCATAGGCGCATTCAACGCCGTTGCCAACGCATGCAGCAGCGACGAGATTCTGGCTATAGAAGAGGAGATGCAACAGTTGTATGTTGCACACAAGAACAATATCACACTTAACGATAAGTTATTCGCACGCGTAAAAGCCGTTTACGAGACTGACAATAGCCACCTGACAACAGAACAGCGTCGCTTGCTCGAACAGACATACAACAGTTTTGTACGCAACGGAGCCAACCTCGCAGGTGAAGAACGCGACGAATACCGCCGCCTTACCGAACAGCTTTCCACACTTTCGATCAAATTCCAAGAGAACAGCATAAAGGACACTGATGCCTACACCCTTCATGTAGAGAACGAAGCCGATCTCGAAGGAGTTCCCGAAGATGTAATTGACGCAGCACGCAACAACGCCAAGGAGAACGGCAAGGAGGGATGGTTGTTCACATTGCACCGCCCAAGCTATATTCCATTCATCACATTCTGCCGCAACCGCGAGCTACGCAAAGAGATGTATATGGCATATAGCACATTAGGAGCAAAAGGCAATGAATTTGACAACTGCGCGATAGTAAAGGAGACTGTAAACTGCCGTCTGAGACTAGCCCGTCTGTTAGGATACAACACTTATAGCGACTATGTACTCAGCGAACGCATGGCACAGAACACCGATGCCGTATTTGCCATGCTGGGCAAACTCACATGGTCCTACATGCCGGTAGCACGCAAGGAGATGGAAGAGATTACCGCATTCGCAAAGAAAAGCGAAGACAAAGACTTCGAGTTCCAACCATGGGATTTCGCCTATTACAGTGAGAGATTCAAGGAGGCGAAGTTCGACCTCACCGACGAGATGGTACGTCCCTACTTTGAACTGAACCAGGCAATATACGGAGCATTCTACCTTGCCACCAGGCTCTACGGAATCACATTCAAGCAGAATCATGACATACCCGTGTTCACCCCCGACGCAAAGGTATGGGAGGTATATGACTATGACGGCACATACCTTGCACTACTCTATTGTGACTTCTATGCACGCAAGGGCAAGCATGCCGGTGCATGGATGGACAGCATAAAGCCACAGTATAAGAGCAAAGAAGGCGACCACCGCCCACACATCACCCTGTCGACCAACTACCGCAAGCCCATGCCCGGCAAGCCCACACTACTAAACCATGACGAGTTCAACACCCTGATGCACGAGTTCGGTCACTGCCTGCACGGCATTCTGTCAAATGTCACATACCCATCACTCTGCAGCCCCAATGTATTGTGGGATTTTGTAGAAATGCCGTCACAGATAATGGAGAACTTCGCCACCGAGCAGGAGTTTCTGCAGCACTTCGCATTCCATCACAAGACCGGTGACAACATCCCTGCAGAGACATTGCGCAAGATACAGGAGTCGCGCACCTTCAATGCCGGTTACCAGTGCGTGCGCCAAGCAAGGCTTGGACTGCTCGACCAGTCATGGCACAACATTACACGACCATTCGACGGCGATGTGCTGGAGTACGAGTACCAGGCAACCCAGGCACTAATGACACTGCCACACATTGAAGGAACAGGAATAACAACCAATTTCGGGCACATCATGTCGGGCGGCTACTCGGCTGGCTACTACAGCTACAAATGGGCCGAAATTCTTGACGCCGATGCCTATGCACGCTTCAAGGAAGAGGGAATAATGAACATGAAGACAGCACAGTCATTCCGCGAGGAGATACTTGCCAAGGGCGACAGCGAGCACCCCATGACACTATACATACGCTTCCGCGGCCACAAGCCACAGATTGAGCCATTGCTTGAGCGCGACGGCATTAGTACCATTTGCCCACACCTCTAAACCAGACACAATGAACCGCATAAAAAGAACAATAAAACAGATGCTACTGCTGCTGGCCGTTGCCACAATCTCCGCCTGCAGCCGCGAGGACGACATAAACGAGATATTCACAGGCCACACATGGCAACTGACATACATTGACAACGGTGATATCAGACGCTGGCCGGCACAGACCGACAACTACGGTCTGCAGTTCACCCAAACCGGATTCACAGCCACCACTCCCGGCGGCGGTAGCATTAACGGCCGATGGCATGCCAACGGTTCAACGCGCGAATTCCGCTGCAGCGACGTACGCTCAAGCGGCATTGCAAACAACGACACAATAGGACAGATGATGCTGAAGCAACTAAAAGAAGCTGTCTCATATGATGGAGACATACACTATCTCAAAATAATAAAGGACAAGAACCAACAAATGCAATTCCGATAAAACACTATGGAAAACAACGAAAAGAAACAGTATGACCTGGACATGCGCTACATGCGCATGGCAAACATTTGGGCCGAGAACTCATACTGCGAGCGTCGTAAGGTGGGCGCACTCATCGTAAAGGACAAAATGATAATATCAGATGGCTACAACGGCACCCCTGCCGGTTTCGAAAACATCTGCGAGAACGACGAAGGTTTTACAAAACCATACGTACTACATGCCGAGGCGAATGCCATTACCAAGATTGCACGCTCAAACAACAACAGCGCCGGCTCAACCATGTACGTCACAGCATCGCCTTGCATAGAGTGTGCCAAACTCATTATACAAGCAGGTATCAAGCGTGTGGTATATGGCGAGAAATACCGTCTCACCGACGGAATAGATCTGCTTGAAAGAGCAGGCGTAGAGGTTGTGTATCTCGAAGTCAACAACAACGAAAGCAACAAGAAATGAAACGAATTACTCCAATACTTGTGACCGCAATATGCATTCTATTGGGCTATTTCATTGGCTCAAAAAGTACGGTGTCACAAATTGAGAAAAGAGTCGAGAAACAGATCGTAAAGCAGATAGAAGAACACATCGCCGTAAACAACGATAACAAACTATGCGAAGTCTTGACACTTGTAAACGGTCTTTATGTCGATGACATAGACATGGACACCCTTATTGAGAAGAGTATTCCCAAGGTTCTCACCGAGCTAGACCCACATAGTGTCTACATTCCGATAGACGAAGTTGAGGCAATAAACTCTGAACTGGAAAGCAGCTTCAGCGGTATTGGCATACGTTTCACAATCCAGGAAGACACAATAAACATCAGCGATGTCATTCGTGGCGGTCCATCTGAGATGGTAGGTATTTTGGCAGGCGACCGCATAATCAAGGTCAACGACACACTTTTCGTAGGAAAAGACATATGCACCAATGACAATGCGATGAAAAAGCTCAAGGGACCAAAGGGATCTTTTGTCAAACTAGCCATACAGCGTTATGGCGAGCCCGACCTGCTAGATTTTGTCATACGCCGCGATCAAGTACCTGTAGAAAGCATTGAAGCTTATTACCTCATTGACCAAAAATGGGGATACATACAAGTTGAGCGATTTGCCGAGAACACATATACCGAGTTCATTCAGGCAATGATTCAACTTGCATACAACAATGCACAAGGATTCATCATTGACTTGCGTGGAAATGGTGGAGGCTACCTAGGTATAGCACTTGAAATAGCAAACCAGTTCCTGGAGAAGGGAGATATCATAGTATACACCGAGGGTAGCCATAGCAACAAGAGCATTGAACGCGCAAATGGATATGGCATGTTCAAGGGAACACCCTTGATCATACTTATAGACGAGACCTCTGCTTCGGCAAGCGAAATCATTGCAGGAACAATTCAAGACAATGACCGAGGCATTGTCATTGGACGCCGTTCATTCGGTAAAGGACTGGTGCAACAACAAATTCCGCTCAGCGACAATTCACTCATCAGACTAACAATTTCACGCTACCACACACCATCGGGGCGCTGCATACAGAAACCATACAACAAGGGCGACCGTAATGATTATGACATGGATATCCTTGAGCGTTACAACAGAGGCGAATTCTTCTCCCAGGACAGCATACACCAGAACGAAGAACTCATCTACAAGACAAAGAAAGGACGCACCGTTTATGGCGGAGGTGGCATAATGCCCGATATATTTGTAGCAAGCGACACCACCAACATAACAGCATTTGCCAGCGAAATTTTCTCTCGTGGACTTATTTCGCAGTTCGCATTGAGATACATCAATGAGAACCGCCACAATCTAAAGCAATGCAACGAATACAAAACACTCGTTGAGCAACTTGAGCAGCGTCAACTGTATCGCAAGTTCATTGAATTCGCAGCATCAAAAGGACATAAGGCATCAAATGCCGATATTGAGAGTTCTAAAGAGCTGATCAAGCGCTCACTCTACTCCAACTCAATTTATCAGTTACTGGGAATGTGTGAACATATAAAATATATAAACCTCAATGACCAAACCGTACTCAAAGCCATTGAAGTACTTGAACGAGGTGAAGCATTTCCCTAAATAGAACAGACACTATAATTGAAATAGAGTTGATGGAAGCCTCCATCAACTCTATTTCAATTATAGCAAACATCATTTTTTTAAGTAAAAAAAAGGCGAATGTTTTCACATTCGCCTTATGGGTGGGTAAGCTACCTACATCGCGCCGCTACAACCTACTACCTTTGCTGCGGTCAAGCCCTGGAGGATTTGCAGGGAGCTGGCCGTATAGGACTTACCCATATACTTGAATTTCCCAAATGTCTTTACTGGAACACACGCTTGTGTTTCAATTACGATGCAAAAGTTGTGCTAACGAGTGAAACGCAAAACTTTTTTAGCGTTTTGCAACGAGTGCTGCCAATGTTCGCCAACTTTAACGTTGGCAAAGATAGTGCATTTTTTCCATTAATCAAAACACAATGATAAAATAATTTCGGCATACAGCCATTTTGTACACACGAAAGAGAGATATAGAATAACAAAGGTACATTTATATCAAACAATTGATAACACAATAACAGTATTATCTTTAAAATTGTCATATTTTTATTATAAAGGTATAACGTTTTTTTTGTACCTTCGCGAATTCTCAAAAAAACGTCCGTTTAATCACATATGTGAAATAAACTCCACACATTGACAGAGAGACTAAAACAAATTATATTTATTAACCAAAAATTTATCTTATGAAGAAATTTTTACTTTCAATTTTCTGCTTGTTCAGCTTTATGAGCTTTGCAACAGCAGAGGAGGCGACTTTATCTTTTGCGGATAAAGCAAACCGCACAGCTCTCGACACAAACCATCAGGTTTGGGAGCAGAACGGTATTACCCTTACAAACAACAAGGGTGCCTCAACAACCAATGTCGCAGACTACTCAAACCCTGCGCGTTTCTACAAAAGCTCTCAGCTGATTGTCGAGACAACACAGGGCATGAGCAAGATTGTGTTCAACTGCAACAGCAACGACTATGCAACAGCACTTGGAACTTCAATTGGTTCAGGCGCAACTGTTGCATCAAAAAATGTAACAGTTGAACTTAACGGCGAGACCAGCTTCACCGTTGCTAAATTGTCAGCTCAGGTTCGCATGAACTCACTCACTGTGACATTCGCCGAAGTTGAGGAGGCCGAGGTTGCCACTCCAACATTCTCGGTTGAGGCAGGCACACAGTACAACCCATTCAGCGTTGAAATTGCAGCTGAAGAGGGCGCAACTGTTTACTACACACTTGACGGTACAGAGCCTACAACAGAGAGCGCAGTTTACAGCGAGGCTATCGCATTCAACGAGTTCGGCACATCAACTACACTCAAGGCTATTGCCGCAGTAGACGGCGAGCTCAGCAACGTTGCATCAGCAACATACTCACTTGAGGTTGCAGCACCTGTATTCTCTGTTAAGGGTGGTGTTTACGAGAAGCTCACAGGCGAGACTGCCCTGAAGTTCACTTGCGAAACCGAGGGTGCTACAATCTACTACAACAACCGTGGCGGCGACCCAAAGACCGAGGGTTCAAAGAGCTATGGTAGCCTTTCAGTGCTTTCTACAGCCGAGGTTAAGGCTGTTGCTTATGTAGAGGTAGAGGGCGAGAAGCTCTACAGCGCTGTTGTAAGCGAAAAGTACTACATCTCACCTGTTAAGCCTTTCGAGAAGGCAACAACATTCTCTGCAGGCGAGTACCTTATCCACGCTAACGGTTTTGCAGCTACAGCATTGGGTGAGACACTCAACTATGGTTATCTTCCACAGTTGGAAGTAGCAGCCAACGGCAACTTCATTCAGACAAACGCATTCTACGCGTTTAAATTCACCGAGGTTGAGGGTGGCTACACTATCCAGGACACATTCGGCCGCTATGTATATCAGACCGGTACATACAACAGCTTCAATGTAGCAGCAGAGATGCCTACTGAAGGTGCTGTTTGGGCAGTTGCCATCGACGAGACAACTGGTGAGGCTACTATCACAAATACATCAGTAAACAAGTACATCCAGTATGCTGCAAACTACACTTCTTACGGTTCATACGCAGATGTTAAGGGTGTTAAGCCTTCACTCTACAAGCTTGGCGAGTATCCAACAATGACTGTAACTCCTGCGAACTGGGAGACAATCCCTGCATTCGAGAAGGTGACAATCACTTGCGAGAGCGGTATTGCTTATAATGAGACCGACAAGAACTACCCATACTACACTATCGGTTGGGACAACACTCCATACGAGTTTGACAATGTTGTAACTGTTGGCGATAACACAATTGAGCTCACATTCAACAAGCCAATAGAGGACAACGGCGACTACCGCGTCGTTCTCCCTGCAGGTCTGTTCACACTCGACCCTGACGGCCTTGCTATGCCAAGCGCAAAGGTTCAGAACACAATCACTGTCGAGAACCTCAACGTTCTTGAGGTAGCATACGCTAACCCCGACAACGGCAGCACAGTAAAGAGCATCGAGTATCTCTTCTTCGAGTTCAACCAGAACATCGTTGACAATGTAAGCGGCGCTGTTATCACAAACGAGAATGGCGACGAGTTCCCATTGACAGT
>JAFOCD010000025.1 GCA_017381475.1 Bacteroidaceae bacterium | reverse complement strand
GTTGGTCTCATTTGGTCTCATCATCACCCTCCCCCCCAGAGCAGTAGTTTCTGCAAGATTGTTCAAAAATGGCGAAAATCAATTAGTTATAATTGTTTGGTTGCTGTCAGTTTTGAATACAAGAATTACGGGTCTGGGTACAAAGCGGAAGAGCAGAGATGCTTTTCCGCTTTTACTTTATATATACTACTTCGACTATACCTTATAATATATAATAAAAGGATGCCTCAAAAAGGCATCCTTTCAATATCATAACGAAGATATTGTTCCTGACTCACACTTTCAGGAACAACTTTGCCCTGTACATCACCTTCAAAATAAGAAAGATGAACACGCTTTTGCTCAGCGTGAGCAATGCAGGATACCACTCCCCTACATACTGTTTAATACCGTGGAGCAAGGAGTTGGAAAGGCTAGTAAAGTCCATGATTTCGGCAATGAGGTAGGCAGTTATTGCATTGCAACCGAAATACAACAGCCAGCGCCACCCTTTTGTGTGGCCTTTCACATCAATCCACCAATAGAACAACGCAAGCAATAGATAGCACCATCCGGCACTGTAAAGAGTGAAGCTTGCAGTCCAAATGCGTTTGACAATCGGTTGTGCAACCCCCATCAACATACCGGCTACAACAATTACTATGCCTGCAAGCAAGAGTTTGCGTGCCGTGGCCTTGCGGTCACAGTTTCCGTTTTTTATCATGTATCCTGCAAAACTGCCGAGTGCCACGGTGCAGCAGAATGTAAGGCTACTCCATATCCAGGTATAATCGTACCAGGCTGCAAACTGCACAGCACCGTCGTCAGTAACAATGCTGCCGTCGCGGAAACGTCCTAGCACCTCCTTGTCGATGATACAGGCCCAGTTGCCTTGCGCACTCCAATCGCCATGCAAGTGCATTGGAACAGAATATAGAACCAATAATGCCGCAATTGCAAAAATCTGCTGTTTAGGGTTCAAGTACAGTACCATTGGTACAGTAAGCAGATAACCCACCGCAATAGCCTGCAACGTATTGCTGTAGATATACACTCTGTCGGGATTCAGCGCAAGCACATTACCCTGCACCAACATACCAAGCAGGAACAGCAGCACAAAGCGCTTTACCACCCGCATCCACACCTTGAAGTCACCATTCTGCGTTCTGTACTTTGGCAGCGAGTACGGCATTGTCACGCCCGACATAAAAAGGAAGAGAGGCATAACCAAATCCCACACTCTCATGCCCTCCCACTCCGCATGGTCCAGCTGATAGAGAAGCGTCTCATTCAAGGCCTCGCAATCCAGCTGTTTCAAAACTGCAAGCAGCACTGGCTGCAGTGCAACAAGCAGGAATATATCGAAACCACGCAGCACATCGAGCGACAGTAGGCGTTTGTTTTCAGTCATAGTCAGTCAAATGTTTTAAGATGAAAATCAGCACGCGCTCGGCGCGTGCTGATTGATTGTTAGACATCCTTCGCCACGCTCAGGATGAGAATATCCGATTACTTTACAAGCACCTTTTTGCCATTTACAATGTAAACGCCGGGAGCAGTAATCTTCTCAAGCTTGCGACCTGTGAGGTCATAGATAGCTTTCACATTTCCGTTCTCACCTTTCACCTCGTCAATACCTGTTTCAGGATTGCCTACCTTGAGCAGAACATCGACAATTGCACCACCGTTCTGCTTGAAATCGCCGAACTTGCCATCGGCATCACCCTGTGGGTCAATGCTACACCAGTCCTGCTTGAAGCGGAGACGGTATATACCGGCCTCGGCAGGTGCTGTAAACTCAGGAATTGAAGGTTTGTTGCGGTTGTTGCCACTGATTGACTGACCGACACTGTTCCAACCGAGTTCATCACTTGCACTGTCATTGTTGTAGAATGAGTAAGCTACAAGGTCACCTGTTGGAGCGTAGTTGCTACCCTCCTCAATACCGGCTGTAAATCCGTCACCCTCCTTGTCAACAAACACAAAGAAGTGTACCCATGAACCGGCTGCATCAACAGTTGCTGTAAGTGTCTCACCCGGCTCTGCCACGAATGTAACAGGCTCGGCAACACTTGCAACATTCACATAATCCATTGACTGTTGCTCGGTAGTCAATTCATACTCTGATGCACCCTTGGATGGGCTCACGATGCTCACCTTTGTAATATTGCGGTCGTTACGGGTCTTCAAACCAATGTTGCGTGGCTCATAAACATCGAACTCCTCAACTGTGATTGCAACCTCTGCGCTGAACGCATCGCCAATGGCTGCACCGACAACAACACCCTCGGGGATAACGATTGTATATTCACCCGGAGTTGTAATCTCGTTATCGAGAGTCAAAGTCAGCACATTGCCCTCAACTGCACAAGTTGCAGTTGCAACAACAGAGCCCTCGGCATCTCTCAACTCAATTGTCGCTGTAGCATTCTCAACGGCAACAACCTCCTTGTTGAGTGTAAGCTCAATGGTCTTGAGCGAGTAAATATCCTCGCTTGGAGAAACCGACTTAACAACAATGGCCTCGGGAGCAGTGATTGTTACAGCAAGCTCGCCAGAGAATGCCTTGCCGTCGCTTGCGCGAGTGATGAGTCCCTCGGGGATAACCAGTTTGTACTCGCCCGGGGTTGAAACCTTCTGTGACAAGGTAACTGTGAGCTGCGCACCCTCGACAACATAGTTTGAAACGCCACTTGCAACACTATTGCCCTGCTTGAACTTCATGAACTTGCTCATCTCGTATGGGTTAAACTCACCTGCAGCCTCGCTGTTGAAAGTAATCTTGACAGTCTCCACAGCCTCGGCCTTCTTTGGAGAGTAGTCAACAACCTCGAAAGGAACCTGTGCAGGGTCAGCATTCACACCGTCGAATGCAAACAGGCTGCTGCCCGGCAATGTAACTGTGAGCTGCTGGTCGATATCGATTGCAGTACCCTCTGTGAGACCCTGCAATGCATCCTGTACATTGAAAGACTTGTTGAGGATGATAGCACCCTTGATGTTTGCAGGAATTTCAAATGCCTCACGCAATGTAAAGGTATATGTCTGTGCATTGTTTGCACCGTTACGCAAAGCAAGTGTAGCCTTCGCACCGTTCCATGATGCCCAACCGTAAACCTGCTGCTGGCTACCTGTCCAAGGATTGCCACCTACCCAGTGAGCATCGGGCAATACATCGGCATTCTTCTTCTGCCATGCAACACACTCGGCGAGGTCGGCCCAGAGCTTGCCACCGCCAACAGTGTTCATCAACTCATAGTCGGCATAAAGCTCAACCATACCCGAACCGCAAACAAATGCAGCGCGCAACTCGCGGAGAGCAGGCTCATACTGCATGTTCTTTGAAACGGCACCGAACTTTGTAAAGATGAAACCGTGAGTCATCAAAGTGTTGATAGGGCACATCGGTGAGTTTGTCACGTAGTTCTGATAAACAAGACGGTCGCGGTATGTAATCCACTTCTCGCGGTCGATAGAGTTGTTGCCGGCTTCGCCGTAGTCACCCTCCTGACGCCATGTAGCATCTGAAATCTGATACCAGAATGGAGAAGCCCATGTACCTACTGTTGTATTGAAGAAGATATCCTCGCGCATGTTCTCGCGAACGTACTGCTCAAGACGGATAATACCCTCGGCATTCTCGTTACCTGTATCACCAGCATCGGGGCCTACAGCAGAGAACTGTCCCGAAATACCATCATATTTGAAGAAGAGATAGCTGTCACTGCCTGGCTGATAACCGGGAACACCATCCTGCTGGCATACAAGGTTATTTGCAGCGTCAAGATATGTCTGATAATAAGCAGGGTTAGAGAGCTGCATGCCACCCTTGCCGTTCCAGTAAGCACGGCGATAGTTACCGCTCTGGCCGTAACCGCCTACAGGGCCCAGCCAAGCACCGATACCGGCACCCATCTCCTTAGCCTTGACAGCAATGTCACGCATCTCGTTAGGGAATCCCTTGTGGAATGTCCATGTACCATAGTTATCCCAACCGTCATCAATTACAAAGGCAACAATGCCCTCGCCATACTTGTCATAGTAGTTCTTCTTCCACTGTTCAACAACATTGAGCACCTGAGCCGCAGTGAAGTTTGTGTGCTCCTGACCGGGAGCCGCGTTGTTGCGGTCAATGTTCAGCTCGTACCAGCTGTTATAGTGTGGGAATGTTCTCCAGGGCACTGCACGCTCACGCTCGCTGTATGCAAGGAACGAACGGCGCTTCTGTGTCTCGCGGATATTCTCCTTGCCCTCAGTACCATCCTGTGCAATGAGACCTACAACAGCAGCCACCTTCCAGGTCTCGCCCTTGGCAAGTGTAGTGTTGCGGCTCCAGCGACCCTGGATACCTACAACTGCTGTGTTCACAACGGCACCCTCCTTAGCCTCGTAAACCTTCACAGTCATTGTGCTTGAAGCATCGATTGACTCGGTCTTGTTCTCAACGAACACGCGCACCTGGAATGTACCGTCATATGGTGCTGTGAATGTAAATGTATTGTCACTGTGCTGGCCACCAGAGTAACCGCTGTGGTAGTCGCTTGCTGCGATGTTGTTCTCGGCATCCAACAAATCGGCACCGCCGAAGTTCAAACGGTGGTTACCGCTTGTGTACTTAACCTCAATCTCAACCTTCTGGTTCTTCTTGAGTGTAACATTTGTCATCTTGTATGCAAGCACGTTAGGATAGTTTGCACCCGTAGCCTCAATAACGCGGTTAGGAAGGTCGTTCTGTGCAACCTGTGTCCAAGACGAAGCTGTCAAAGAAGCACTCTTTGTATCCTTCAAAATCCAAGCATCCTCTTCACCTGTTGCCTGACCAACAGTGTTGTATGCTGTAGGAGTCTCAAGACCTGCGAATATCTTGTTGCTTACGATTGTTGCACCGCGTGTGTTGCCCACAACCTTTGGTGTAGAACCGGCAGCCTGAGTATCCACATTGTAAATCATTGGAATGATGTTGTACATGTCAACAGCGTCAACACCTGTGAGTTCCATCTCGGTACGCAGGTAATGACTACCGTCGCGCAATACAGCGCGCCAAACAATGGCAATCTTTGTGCCCTTGTACTCATACTCATAGTTTGCAACAAGCTGAACACCGTTGTAGTGCTGTGCACCGCCAATGGCTGTCGCATTGCCTGCAAGAGTCTCAGTCTTCACATCAACAAGTGTCATTGCCGAAGCAGGAACATTGTCGCCACCACCGAATGCAACAGTGAAAGGCTCTGTACCTGCAACCAAGTTCATTGCGTCTGAACCAGCAAAGTAAAGAGCATCGCCCACCTTCATGTAGCCGGCAGCAAGCACCTTGTTGCTGAGTACATAAACACCATTGTCCTCTGAGATATTCGCAACACCCACATTATCCTGCTGTTTTGGATAAACCCAAGCATTCTCATACTTCTCAACAGAAGGAAGAACAGGCAAAGTCGCTACATTTACAGTAATAGTGTTCTCTACATCGTTTACTGAAACAACAGCAAACTTACCCTCGGGAGCAACCACAGTGATAGTACCCTTGTCAACCGAACCCTCAACGGTGATTGTAGAGCCATTGGCATACTCTTTGCCGGCAATCTCCAATGTAACACCCTCGGGAACAATGACTGTGTAAGTGCGCTCTGCAATCACATACTCTGCGAATGTGTAGCGGCTACCACCGTCGGCAGCACCGCTGTCGGTCCATAGGCCAAGTGTCTTGCCCGAGCAAGCAGCCACGCCACCAAAGTAATTCAGGTAGATAGCCTGTGCTGTGCCTGCTGTGGTGTAAGGCGAAATCTGATAGAAATCGTCGGCATAATTCTCGACCTTGAAGTAAGTACCCTCTACCTTGGTATCGCTCATTTTAATGAAGCTCACACCTGTAGGATAGCTTGCCTTCTTGTCATAGCTCAGCCACTGCTTTGCATTGTGGCTGTAGATGTAGTACGCGCCGTCAACGCCATCCACCGCATAGAATGCGAAGAGGCCGTTAGCGGCATCACCCTCAACAGGAGTAGTAGTCGGGCTTACATAAGCACCATTACCACTCACCATAGTGTAGACATGCTCCGGCTTGCCGTTTGAAGGCAAAGTCTGCGAAGCAGTCACCTTGTCGGCATACGCCTGTGTCGAAAGACACAACACTGCCAACGCTAAGGAGAAAAATTTCTTCATAAGTTAAACATTTATGGTTAGTATTTAAATATATATCATTCAAGCACATAAGGCTGTACCAAAAAGTACAGCCTCAATGATTGAAAATCAATACAATAACAAATGGTTCACTATTTTTAGTTCCAAAGATTTCCCCACTGACGGTCGTTCTCTTTACCAAGCTGACCACCGTTTGAGGTATCTACTGTCTTGTTACCATCCATTTTCAATGAAGCTGCGAGCATTGCCTCCGCTTCAACGTTTACCTCTACCATGAGAGGTGATACATAAGTCTTCTTCATATATCGTTATTGTTTTTATTCGTTTTTTAAGTTTTTGCAAGGGCGGGCGAACCGCCCTTGCATTAATATTCATGCACTACTGACAACACTTGCTTCTCGCAACCCACACGGCGCGAACTGCGCCCGCGCTACGCGTGACCTATTGCTGCAAGTGTTATCGAAGTTCTCGTTTTATTTAACGAGAACTTTCTTACCACCAACAATGTAGATACCGGGAGCTGTTATCTCCTCTACACGGCGGCCTGTAAGGTCGAAGATAGCTTTCACCTCGTTCTCAACTTCTACATTCTCAATTGCAGTAGTGCCAGGGAAACGGAAGCTGTAGTATGGGGCATTAGAACCAGTAGTTAGTTTTGTTGCTGGCAAATATGCCTTGTTGGCGTTGTTCAAGAATGAACCGTCAGTCAACTTCGCCTTTGCAAAAACGACATCTGTTGTACCTTCGGCGTAACCAAGAACATAAGCCGCGCCAGAAATAGTCTCTGCAACAACAGAACCCTCAAGAAGGTTATCCTCAACATTTACTGTTGCTTCTGGAGCGTAGTTAAATGTATAGTCACCCTTATTAGCCTTAACAATGATACCGGTATTTGCAGGGAGAACTCCGTCAACCTGAACCAAGTTGAGCCAATCGCCTTCTTTCGTGCCTGTTACAATATAAGCACCGGCTTCCTCCCCTGTGAATTCAGGGATTTGAGCATTATAACCAAGATATAATGTTGCCCAACCGGCATCTGTTACATTGAGAGTATGAGGATTTTCGTATGCATCAATAATAGCATCAAGTTTCATCAACTCGTTTACATAATTTGCAAAACTTACACTTGTCAAAGTAAGCAACGTTGCAGCCTCCTCATTATCAGTCAACCAACGCACCTGACCTTGATTTGCGTTCCAACCCGGAGAATAAGTCAAATAATAATCACCATTCTTTATGCTTACATAGCTATTACCTCCATTAGTTCTTTCCTCGAGTGAATAACCTGTAGCAACATCCTGTGAGCAAGTAGCAACATCGCCTGTGCGGTTCTGCAAGAATACTCCCTTGCCAATGTTGTAGATATACATACCTTTGTCGGTCTGTGCTATACACCAATATTTATTTGCATCATTTTCTACTGTAACACCTTTGTTAGCATAACCGCTCAAAGTAATATTGCTGAGACCGAAATATTCAGTACCATCATATTTTCCATAAGCCATTGAACCACGGCCGTTGAAATTGTTGTTGATGGTATATACTCCGAACGAAACATACTTTTTACTTGCAGCAATCATCATATCAGCAGCAGCAATTTGGGTAGCATAAGTTGTTGTACCATTACTTACAGCATTAAATGTAAGCAAACAACCACCATCATTGCCGTTACCTTTCTCCCATTTCACCTGGTTGGGAGCAGTTGTACCACAACCCATAGACAAGTAACGGACACCAGAGCCAGAACCTGCATGAATGTAACCGTTGTGGTTTGTAAAGTTAAGACCGAAAGGAGCACCGAAATAAATATTATCAGTACCGTTGTCATATATAAAGCCACCATTACCGATATTGCTCAAATACGTTACACCATCAATAGTCTTTACATACCAGTACTTACCGTTTTCAACAATTGAAGTACAACTGTTAGCACTGTAACTGCTCCATGAAATTTCAGTCAATACAGGACGGTCATATTGACTGCTTGCTGCCAAATAACCACGCTTACCGTTTTCATCAGCCTGAATGGTGTAAACGCCATCGGCAACTACTTGCGCCATTGCGCCTACTGCGAGGAACAACGATGCGATAAATAGAGTAAATTTTCTCATAAAAAATTAGTTAAAGTTAATTAGTATCAAATCAATATATTCCAGAACAAAAACTCTGTAAATCAAGTTATAATTAGGAGAT
>JAFOCD010000231.1 GCA_017381475.1 Bacteroidaceae bacterium | reverse complement strand
ATGGTCAAGGAACTATTGAAACCCGTATCAACTGTTCGCAGTAAGGAGAAGGAACTCTTCAAGCGTACAAGCCCCAAGGCTATGGAAGCTATGAATATGGCGGAGTTGGTTGCTCCATCGGATATTTCAGTATTGATTCTCGGAGCAAACGGAACAGGCAAAGAGTCCATAGCACGAAGCATTCACTTCCATAGCAACCGCAAGGATAAGCCTTTTGTTGCGGTGAACTGCGGTGCCATACCTCATGAGCTGGCTGCTTCTACATTTTTCGGGCACGCAAAAGGTGCGTTCACAGGTGCTGATGCCGACAAGGGTGGTTGTTTTGAAGCCGCCAATGGCGGTACGCTCTTTCTTGATGAGATAGGAACATTGCCATACGATATGCAGTCCTCATTGCTGCGAGTGTTACAAGAGGGAACATTTATGCCAGTCGGCTCAAGTGTGGAGCGTGTGGCGGATGTCCGTATCGTGGCAGCGACTAATGAAGATATTGGGAAGGCTATTGCCGAGGGGCGTTTCCGTGAGGACTTGTACCATCGTCTGGGTGAATTTGAGATACGACAACCCTCACTTGCCGAGTGTCCCGAAGATATTTTGCCGCTTGCCAACTTCTTCCGCGAGAAATTCTCAAAAGAACTGCACCGTGAGAGAACAGGCTTTACCGCTGAAGCGGAACGGTTATTGATCTCACACTCCTGGTCAGGCAATATAAGGGAGTTGCAGAACAAGATTAGGCGTGCGGTATTGATGGCCAAAGATACGCTCATTGACTTTGCAGATTTGAATATTGCACAGGCAAAGCCAGTAGATATTTCGGAGGCTCCGCTGTTACCATTGAAGGATGATGAGCTGGAAAAGCAGAGCATCATAAGAGCCTTGCAGTCGTGTGGTGGCATCAAGACAAAAGCGGCTCAAATGCTTAATGTAGACTCATCTACACTATACCGCAAGATGAAAAAGTATGGTATAAAATGATGATTGTGGGGGCAATATGAACCGCATATCGGTAAAAAGTTGTATCTTTGAGCCGTAAAATTGAAATATCGCGGCGGAACATTCGTTGTTCCTGTCCGTTTATATAGACATAAGTTCGCAAGAATCCCGAACAGAAATCTGGCAGTTGAAGTTAAGGAGAGTATTGCGTATGCTTATGCTATGCCCATGGCATAGCGTGGTGTTACGTACTCTCCTTAGGCCCATGCCAGAGCCTCTGTTCGGATGCGTGATGACCACGCTTCTTTTTTGGACGGAGGTAACGATATGGCAAAGATTCAGATCATAGCAGCGATGACAATGGACGGCTTTCTTCCGAAAGCTGACGAGAATTTAATGCAGTGGGTAATGAATGATGCCAAAGGCTTTCCATATTGGCACGAGCATAGCATATACCGCCTTATGCCACACTATCCTTTGCTTGACCTGCTTGCTGAAAGGCACTCCGACAACAACCAATCCGATACATACATCGCTGAAATATCCGACAAGGATAGCATAGAGCTTCTGCGAGGACTATCCCGTTACAATCTCATTGACGAGATGGTTGTCTATATCTTGCCTGTCATTGCAGGTAAGGGAACTCTCGTATTTGATGACCTTACTCCAAGCCGTTGGAATATGTATAAGACTACATCCTTCTCCAACGGAATAACTCGCATCATCTATCGCAACTCTTGCATTTTGCAATAGCAGGTTGCGAAAAAGTGTTGCATTTTGCAATACTCT
>JAFOCD010000230.1 GCA_017381475.1 Bacteroidaceae bacterium | reverse complement strand
GACATCAAAGGAGGGTGACAAAAAGCGCACCGTAATCATGTGGAACGAGAGTCTCACAGCCGGCGGAACCGACGAGGAAGCAATCGTTGGTACAGGCGGTACAATGATGTGTTGGGAGATTGGCAATGCACAGCCTTGTGCTCTCAAAGCAGCACAGTATGGCATGAAGTCAATCATTACGACACAGGTACCCTACTACATTAACCGCAAACAGAGCACCGATGCCAACGAGCCACCGGTAGCGGGTTATGGAACAGACAATGTGAAGGCAGTATATGACTATGCACCAATACCGGCAAGCGTTCCATCGAACCTGCACAAATACTATGTAGGTGTACAGGGTACATTCTGGACCGAGCACGTGCAGCACACAGACCTGCTCGAGTATCTTGCACTGCCACGTCTCACCGCTATTGCCGAGACCGGTTGGACACCTGCGGCAAAGAAGAACTTCAGCGACTTCCAGGAGCGCATCACAAAGGATACTCTCTTGCTCAACTACAATAACTACGACTATGGCCGCCACTATATCCTCGACAACAAGAATGGCGACGACAAGGTGATGCCAAAGGCTTCTACCGATGAGGAGAAGACATGGTACCGCATTGTAACCACAGCCACCGACTCACGCGCCGGCCGTTGTATACAGCTGTTGCGCCCGGGCATGAACATTGCCGACAAGACCGGCACAGCACCTGCAGGCCGCCTGTGGAACAGCGAGGTCATTGAGGACGAGAGCAATGCGGGATACGACTACCAGCTCTGGGCCTTCATGCAGGACCCTGCCAACCCACAGCGTTGGGCTTTGGTGAACAAGGCAAAGCCTGGCGGCTCGGTAAAGGGTACACCCACAGCCGAGAACAACACCGGCCGCTGGGACTATGACGAGAACAACCGCCACTATGACTTCATCCTTGGCGACAAGGCCTACTCGCAGAACGGCAACGGCAACTACAACTACAGCATCCGTAGCCAAAAGGTATCGAACGGCAACATGTGCCTCAACTATGCAGGCCCCGGACAGAACCACTCCATCAACCTGTGGAGCGACCCGGCCGACGGCAACGGCGGTATCTGGGAGTTCCGTCCATTGGTTGCCGACGAGCCAAGCATTGAGATTGCATACCCAGCCGAGGGTACATACTACCGCATTGTCAACAACACCGAGCGCTTCAACGGCTGGACAATGTATGACAACAACGACGGCAAGGTAACAGCGGCACAGCAACAGTATGGCGCCGATGTATGGGTACTCACAGAGTGCGTCACAACCGATGCAGGACAGACATTCAAATTGCAGAACGCCGTTACAGGCCGTTACATCAGCGATGCCAATGCACCCGTGAAGCTTGGCACAAGTGGCGTAGTGCTCACAAATGTGTACAACACAAGAAGCGGCGACTTCAGCATCAAGAGCGGTGATGCGGCAATATACCCCACATCGGAGCGCGCGGCAACCAACCCCAACACCTTGAACAAGGGCGGTATCTACCCACAGGGAACTGGCTGGGTCTATGAAAAGGCACACCTTGTGACATTCGAGTGCTATGACGAGAACGGCAACCTGTTGCAGACCGCCTACCAGGCAGCAGCCGACGGCAAGCCATACACAGCAACAGCACCGATAATTGAGAACCACGGCGTTGTAGCATACGAGGCAACAGGAACAGCCGATGCACCTGTATTCGACAATGTCACAGAGAACAAGAACATAAAGGTAAGCTACAAGCGCACTGCATACAATATAACCTACCGTTGCGTAACCCCCGAGGGCTACCTCATCAAGGAGGTAACAGTGCCTTGCACCATTGGCCAGGCACACACTGTTGCAGCCCCCGCTGTGGAGTTCTTCAATTTCGAGAGCCTTGTTTGGGATGGTGATGCAACCATCACCCCGACAGAGGATACCGTAATCGAGGCAATCTACACCACAGAGGGCATCATGGGTGCAGCATCAATAGGCGAGGTAGTAACCGAGCTGCAGAGCGGCGCATCGTACCTTATATATAACGCCAAGAACGAAACTGCACGCAGCGGTTTCCTGAGCGTGACAAATGTAGGTGCAGGAATCACAACAACCAACGGCGTGACCGACGCCAACCCCGGTTTCGTCTGGAACCTTGAGGGCGAGAACAACATATTCACTGTTGTAAACAACTATGGCGTGTACATCCCACAGCTGTTGCGCGGCTCGCTGGTAACCGGTGGCAGCACCCCCGAGCGCTTCAAGTTCACCCTCAATAGCGACGGCACAACATGGAGCGTAAAAGGCACAAGCAACAACTACTACTGGAACGGCAACGCCAACAACACCTTCACCGGTTGGGACGACGGCCACCCATTCATCATCTACACCTACAACCCGCACCCCTACTTTGCTGTGGCCTACAAGTGTGTGGACGAGGAGGGTAACGAGCTAGCAGCCGGCACACGCTACGTAAAGGGCGGCGACATGTTTACCATGCTCACCCCAATCTTCGAGGGCTACACCCTCAAGGAGAGCGATGCAGTGTACGAGGAGCTTGCACACGTGAGCAAGAACCTTGAGATAACCTACACCTACACCAATGGCGAGACAGGCATTGAAGAGGTGAAAGGTGAAGATGGAAAGGTAAAAGGTATTTACGACCTACAGGGTCGCAAGGTAGAGAACCCAAGCAAGGGTATCTACATCATCAACGGCAAGAAAACACTTGTAAAATAATTATTTAGGGGCGGGCCAAGTGTCCGCCCTAAAAACAAGCCTTTTGGGCTTTTTGGGGCTTTTTCGTCCTTTTAGGCCTTAATTTAAAGAAAACCATGAAGACAATAACATACACAACCCACGGAACATGTGCGCGATACATTGAGGTATCGGGCGAGGACGGAGTATTGAAAGAAGTAAAATTCTACGGCGGCTGCAACGGCAACCTGCAAGGCATTAGCCGCCTTGTAACAGGCATGAAGTACGAGGACATCATTGCACGCCTCAAGGGCATCAGCTGCAACGGCAAGCCCACATCATGCCCCGACCAGCTCTGCTGCGCGATTGAAGAACTGATGAGAGAGGAATAAACAACAAACTTAAATTGTCTTCCTAAAACAGGGAAGGAATTTACAGCAACATACCTTTCAGTTTCCATAATCCCTTTTAGGCCTTTTAGCCCTTTTGGGCATTAAACAAACACCCATGGCAAAGAAACAACCAAAGACAAACGAATATAAACTGCGCAACGAGGCATTCATGCAGGCGTTGCGCGACGGCGAAGAGGAACTCTTCGAAATTTCACAGGGCGTGCTTGTGAAGATTCTGAAGCAAGGCGAGGGCGACCGCAGCCCACGTGGCGGCAGTGTTGTCACCGTGCACTACAAGGGAAGCCTCATCAACGGCAAGGTGTTCGACAGCAGCTATGAGCGCGGTTACCCCGAGGCGTTCCGCCTGAGCGACCTCATCGTGGGCTGGCAGATAGCACTCACACAGATGCATGTCGGCGACCACTGGATTGTGTACATACCCTACCAGTTGGGCTACGGCACACGCGACAGCGGCCCCATCCCGGCATATTCCACTTTGATTTTTGAGATGGAGCTTGTGGCGATAATGTAAATGAAACCATTTGCCACACACTATAAGGAACTCTCCCGTTTGGGGTTGCCCATTGTCATTGGACAATTGGGCATAATATTCGTATCCTTTGTCGACACCTTCATGGTGGGGCAACACGGCAAGAGCGACCTGGCTGCGGCCGGTTTCGTGAACAATGTATTCAACCTTGCCATAATATTCGCCACAGGCTTCTCATACGGTCTCACCCCCATCATCGGCAAGCTGTTCGGCAGTGACGAGAAGCGCAAGGCCGGCGGAATGTTGAGGAATGCACTCTTTACCAACGGCATGATGTCACTGATACTCGTGACCATAATGTGGCTGTTGTACCTGAATATTGACAAACTGGGACAACCCACCGAGTTGCTTGAACTGATGCGGCCATACTACCTCACCCTGCTCATCTCAATGCCGTTCATCCTGCTATTCAACGCATTCAAGCAGTTTGCCGACGGCATCACCGACACGAAGACATCCATGTGGATACTGCTTACGGGCAATCTTCTCAATGTCATCGGCAACTACATGCTCATCTTCGGAGAATGCGGGATGCCCGAACTTGGCCTGCTTGGTGCAGGTATCTCTACCCTGCTGTCACGCATGGCAATGCTTGCAATTTTTCTTGTGGTATTCTTCAAGAAAAAGCGTTACAATGAGTACTCTCAAGGCTTTTGGTGCACAAAGGTAACAAAACAGAACCAGAAGGAACTGTTCCGCATAGGCCTTCCCGTAGCATTTCAAATGGGTATGGAGACTGCCTCATTCAGCCTTGCCACCATAATGGTGGGATGGCTTGGAACAACTGCTCTCGCTGCCCACCAAATAATGTGTACCGTGGGGCAACTTGGTTTCATGCTCTACTATGGCATGGCAGCAGCCGTTGCAGTCAAGGCGAGCAACTACAACGGCACAGGTGACACAGGCAACATACGACGCAGCGCAAGTGCCGGTTTCCATCTCATACTGGTGATGGCACTCTTCGCATCGGTAATCATATACCTGTTGCGGCACCACATCGGCGGCATATTCAACGACGACCGGGAAGTCGCCACAATGGTAGCAACGCTCAGCTTGCCATTCATCCTTTACCAGTTTGGCGACGGCCTACAGTGCAACTACTCCAATGCCCTCAGAGGCATTGCCGATGTAAAGCCGGTGATGCTCTATGCCTTTATCGCATATTTTGTCATCTCTTTACCGGTGGGTTACCTCTTTGGTTTCGTATTCGACTGGGGATTGCAGGGAGTGTGGATGTCATTCCCCTTCGGACTCACCAGTGCCGGAGTGATGTTTTACCTGAGATTCAAGTCAACAGTCAGTAAAAAAGAGGCAGCCATGCACAGAACTTGATATAATAGCATTATATTAGCACCTTGAAACACGCAAGAAACAGTGATGAAGATAATACACCTTGTATCGAACAAAGTTTGGGGCGGCGGTGAACTGTATGTTCTTGACCTTGCCACAGCATTTGCAGCCAAGGGCGACGAAGTGACCATAGTGTCGCGAGACATTGATGTCGTGACCCGGCGCTTCAAGGAGGCCGGGCTGCCGGTGACCACCATGGCACTGAAGGGGGCAATAGACATTGCAAGCCCATTCAAACTGGCAAGAATAATTGGCAAGGAGCAACCTGCCATAATCCATGTCCACAACTTCAAGGATGCCACCACAGCCCTGCGTGCACGCACGCTGTCGCGCAACAAAAACGTACGCATTGTAATGACACGCCACCTTGTGAAAGCGGCAAAGAGGAAATCAATCTACAACAAGCTCGACGCAATGATATTCGTCTCGCACCTTGCCAAGAACGAATTCATGAGCACCTCGCCGGTCATCGATGCCACAAAAGTACATGTCATCCACAACAGCATAAAGCACAAAACGGTAACGGCTGAGAACACTCCAAACAAGGAACTCACGCTAATGTTCCACGGCCGTCTCTCGCCCGAGAAAGGTATAGACACCCTGCTACAGGCATACGCTATGGCAGCCCTGCCCAACGCACGGCTCATCATTGCCGGCAGCGGCAACGACGAGTATGTAAAAGAACTGCACAACATGGCCGAAAAGGCCGGCATAGCGCAGCAGATAAGCTGGTTGGGGCATGTAACCGACATACACCCCCTTATTGAAAAAGCCGACATTGGCGTCTGCCCGTCACGTGTACGCGAAGCCGGCAGCCTTTCAGTACTCGAATACATGTCGCACGGCAAGCCTGTTGTAGCAAGCGACAACGGCTCACAGCCCGAGTACATCACCAACGGAAAGAGCGGCCTGCTTGTTGCGCCCGATGACATCGAGGCACTCGCTGCGGCGATGAAGGCCTTGGCAGATGCCGAGCGACGCCAAGCCATAGGCAAAGCTGCACAAAAAACTTTTGAGGAGCGACTGGCCTACCCCATTTTTGTTGAGAGAATTGAGAAAGTATATAAAACAATATTGAACAAATTAGAACCATGAACGATTATACAAGAGTAAAATTCACAGTAACTCCCAACGAGGAGGTAGCCACCGATGTACTTGCAGCACTGCTTGCCGAGGTGGGCTTCGAGAGTTTCCTTCCCGAGGAAGACGGCATGTCGGCATACGCCCCACAGGCACTCTATGACGCCGATACCGTTGCAGCTGTTGTCGCAGCCTTCCCCCTCGAAGGGTTCGCAATCACCTACACCGATGAATTCATCGAAGGCGAGGACTGGAACGCCGAGTGGGAGAAGAACTACTTCCAGCCCATTGTGCTTGGCGAGGATTGCGTAATCCACAGCACATTCCACAAGGATGTCCCTGCAGCGCGCTACGACATACTCATAGACCCCAAGATGGCTTTTGGCACAGGCTATCACCAGACTACCTGCCACATGCTACGCGCCATCCTTGCCCAGGACATGACAGGCAAGAGCGTTCTTGACATGGGTTGCGGTACAGCCCTGCTCGCCATCCTTGCACGCAAGCACGGAGCAACCGATGTAGTTGCAATTGACATCGATGAGTTCGCCTATGAGAACGCCAAGGAGAACATCATCCTCAACAACACCCCCGACATTGAGGTGCGCCTGGGTGGTGCCGATGCCATCAAGCCTACCGACTGCTTTGATGTGGTCATTGCCAACATCAACCGCAACATCCTGCTCTTGGACATGGTAAACTATGTCAAGGCCATGCACACAGGCTCGTTGCTCTTCATCAGCGGCTTCTACACCGAGGACATGGAGGTTCTCAAGGCCGAGGCAGCACAGCACGGCTTGCGCTACCTCGACTACGCCGAGGACAACCGCTGGGCAATGATGAGATTCGAAAAAGAGTAACACGCGTCACAATACTGTCCCTCTTTGCAAACGCAAAAACTCTCCCTCTTGCGAAGAGGGAGTACCCGAAGGGGGAGGGAGATTGAACATATAAACCATCTCCTCCACCGCAAGCGGTCCCCCTCCTCTTCCAAAAGAGGAAGAATAATAAATGCAAAGCCAAAATAAGAATGACAGAAAAAAGCACAAGCAACATTCCTGAACTCAAAAAACTTCGCCGTGAACTGCGAAAGAACATGACTCCTGCTGAAGTTGTACTATGGCAACAATTAAAAGCCGGACATCTGGAAGGAACACATTGGAGAAGGCAATATTCTGTTGGCAAATACATTTTAGACTTTTATTGCCCAAAATACAAACTATGCATTGAACTTGACGGTCAAGACCATTACACAATGCAAGGTGATACAAGAGATTTTGACAGGGCTGTTTTTCTCAACTCCAAAGGCATTGAAGTTATACGCTTTGAAAACAAAGATATTTGGGAAAATCCTGAACAAGTTTTAGAAACAATAAAAGTCAAACTTAAAGAAAAGACAAACTAAAACACTCTCCCTCTTTTGCCAAAGAGGGAGTACCCGAAGGAGGAGGGAGATTGAACATATAAACTATCTCCTCCACCGCAAAGCGGTCCCCCTCCTCTTAAACAAGCGGAGGGAGATTAAATGACAACCCTTTTGCCACTTCCATTGTTATGAAATAAAAACGACAATGGAACAATCAACCCTTTACACCATCTGTGGCTACGTGGCAAGCATTGGACTCATTCTCGGTTTCCTGCCACAGGCAATTACCACCATACGCACCCGCAACACCGACGGCATATCAGTACCCGCATTCCTGCTCATGGCAATAGGTGCGTTTGCCTTTATGCTTCAAGGAGTTCTGCACCAGCCTAATATCATCTGGTCAATGTTCATAACCAACGCCATCACCGGCACTTGCAGTTGCATAATTTTTGCAATAAAAGTTTACAATGACTATTCTAAAAAGAATATTAAGGGAGATTAAAAGGAACACTAAAGAACATTAAGGGGAACTAAGGAACACTAATGTTTTTCTTTAGTCACCCTTAGTCACCTTAATTACCCTTAGTCCACCTTAATAGCCCTTAGTCACCCACAATTCTTTTAACATCTTTTAACCAAATGGGGGGGGGTAATTTCTTGAGTTATAGTTACATTTGCGTTATTAAAAAAGTATTCATTAACGCAAAATTTAAATATATGAAGAAATTTTTACTCTCTTTGGCGCTTGTACTCCTCAGTGGCGTTACAATGGCGCAGAACAGTTATGTGGTGACAGAGACAAAGATCACATCGGGTGAACTGAACTCAGCGACTACACCAACCTACATTGCAATCAAGAACTTGTCGGCAACAAATCACTACTATTTTGTAGGTAACACAGGTGCTGCGCCTTATAGCAAGGCAACATTCTCCAATGATGCAGTTTTCATTTGGGAGCCTGTAACAGAAGGCCAGGCAGGTTCATACCGTTTGAAGAAACTGGACGGTACTTATATGCAGACATCAGCACCAAAGGATTTTGGTACTGTTGACAATGCAGCAGTGTTCACAACTACCAACCCAACATCACAAGGTAACAATTCTACCAAATTCAATGGCGATGGCGACTCACAGGCATACATCAACGGCAACGACGATGCCAACCTCGTGCGCTTTGTAACAAACGGCAAATGGATCAACGTGCAGAACGGTGACAGTGGTACTCCTACTTACAACAACGGCCTTGGCGGTTGGACAATACACTATGTATATGAAGTAGAGGAGGTAGTTGGCGTAACCGTAACCTACGAGTATTACATTGGCGGTATCAAGATGCACGAGGTAACAAAAGACGAGGCGGTGGGCGCAGCGTTCAACGCTCCCGAATTCGACTACCTCACAATCAACTATCCAGAGGGTAATGTAACAGCAGAAACAACAACCGTAAGACTGGATTGTGAGCAGACATTCCCATTCAAGACTTCAACAAGCTATGCCGATGCAAACTGGTACTACATGACAATACGTAGCAACAACCAGAAGTACGTATCAAGAAGCGAAACAGCCCCATATGCAAACACAGCAGCAATCAACATCAGCGACGATGGTCTCTGGGCATTCAAGGGTAATGTATTCGACGGAATCCAACTCATCAACAAGGGTGCAGGCGATGGCTATACTTTAGGTTACGATGCAACAGCTACAGCATCAAACATCTATATGAAGGAGGGCAACACCTCTTGGACAATTGAAGAGGGCAAGGGCGGTTTCTTACTCCGCCAGGGAGCAAACGAATATGCACACGACTATAATAGCAATCTCCAGTTCTGGAACAACAGTTCTGCTAAAACAGACGAGGGTTCTGCATTCATCGCTTATGAGGCAGCGCCAATTCAGGAAGCATATGTCGAGGAATGGAAAACTGCAAACACCAAAGTATTTGGTTATGTAGGTAGCTATGCCGAGGAACTCAGAGAGACAATCGAGGGCATAACAACTGTTGCAGGAATTTTTGACTTTGAAGCAAAGAACACCAGACTTGCCGTAAACACAAACGACTATTACCGTTTGGTTTGTGTTCATCCCAAACCAGGCAACGGCGGTGACTCAAATTACAACACTCTTACCTTCAATGGCGAAAGCAACCTTGTGACTGCTGCTGCAGACAATTCAGATGCAGACCAGATTTTCAAGTTCGAGGATGCAGGCGATGGCAAATTCTACCTTAAGAACCTGAATGCCGACGGCTACTTGAACAAGATTGCGGCAGGCAGTTACCGTTCGGCTATTGTAGCACAGTCAAATGCTTGCAAATTGGATTTGACACACTACGGCAATGCACAGTGGAAGCTCCACAACAGCGAGAGCAATGACAGCAAACACTGTCTGTTCGCCGAGAACCACCCGACAGAGGCTGTTCCTTATGCTTGCGCAGGTTGGGAAGCAGGTGCAAACTCTGCATCGGCATGGTATATAGTACCAACAAAGAGCATCGAAATCACAGTTAACCAGTATGCATCGGTTTACTTGCCATTTGCAGTTAAGGTAGATGGCGCAACAGCATACGCTGTAACTGCAACCAGCGAGACCTCCGCAACATTGACCGAGATGGCAGACATCGCAGCCAATGAGGGTGCAATCCTTGCCGGCAACGGTGTTGCAACACTCAGTTTCAAAAACGAAGCGACAACAGACTGGAGCACAAACAAGCTCGAGGGTACAACATACACAACAAATGTAGCAGAGGATGCTTATGTCCTGTTCAACGGCGAAAACGGTATCGGTTTCTATCAGGCAGAGAAGAACCAGGCTGAGGGCACAGCATTCAAGAACTGGGCAAACAAGGCATACTTGCCAATGCCGGCCGGCGCTGAGGGTATCAAGTCTTTCAGCTTCCGTTTCGGTGAGGGCACTACTGCAATTGAGAATGTAGAGGTGGAGAACGAGGTTAAGGCTATCTATGACCTCACAGGCCGCCGTGTAGAGGCTATCACTGCTCCCGGTATTTACATTGTAAATGGCAAAAAAACACTTGTAAAGTGATTTTTTGCTATCGGTGAGCTTTTTAGCGAATAGTCGCGGGTAGCGCAGACATAGGTTGCGCCCCGCGGGTCGCTGATAAAAAAGCGAGCCAACTGGCAAAAAAGTGCTTGTTAAGTGAGAAAAATAAAACAAAAAAAGAATTTTACGATATATGAAGAAGACTTATGTATCACCTCTCATGGTAGAGGTAAATGTTGAAGCGGAGACTATGCTTGCAGCTTCACTGAAGTTGGATAATGACAAGACAGTAGACACCTCAAACGGTGGCCAGCTTACAGGTGGCAGCCGCGGAACATGGGGTAACCTCTGGAACTAATCTTTGACAACACGCATTTACTTTCCAAAGTAAATTTCTCATTAGTTTAAGTTGCGGAGCAGGCCTTTCCGGAGACCTGCTCCGTTTTTTGAAAGCAACAAAAGGAGCATAAAGAACACTAAGGGGTTCAAAAAAAGGAACACTAAAGAACATTAAGGAGAACTAAGGAACACTTATGTTTTTCTTTAGTAACCCTTAATAGCCTTTAATTACCCTTAGAGCCCTTAATAGCCCTTAGCCCCTTTATCACCCTTAATCCCTTATAAATATTGCATTTTTTAAAAATAAATACTATTTTTACACACATAACCAACCATTTTATGAAAAGGCTCTACCTGACCATTGAGGTGAACCCCAAAGGTTAGACAAAAATGATCTGACCCCAAAAAGTTAGACGGAACAATAAAAGTTTTATTTGTAAACAAAATACAAAACCGATAGTTAGTATGAATAAAAAGAATGCATTAATGCTTTTCGCCGGCATCCTGCCTGCCGTGGCTGCAGCACAAGATCGTCCTAATATTATTTATATAATGTGCGACGATATGGGATACGGTGATTTGGGTTGCTATGGTCAACAATTAATCTCTACGCCCAACTTGGACAGAATGGCTGCCGAGGGTATGCGCTTCACTCAAGCTTATGCCGGTAGCCCAGTGAGTGCACCATCGCGTGCCTGTTTCATGACAGGCCAGCATACAGGCCACGTTCACGTACGTGGTAATCGCGAGTATTGGCAAAGTGCACGTCGGGAAAACATGTTTGGCTCGAATCCAGACTATCATATCATAGGTCAGGAGCCTTATAAGAACACACATAAGATTGTGCCTGAATTGTTTAAGGAAGCAGGCTATCGCACCGGTATGTTCGGAAAGTGGGCCGGTGGTTACTACAACATGAACTACCCCGATACCTATAAAGTAGATGCAGACGGCAATACCATTACCAGTGCCTCTGCTACCAGCAGTTCGGCTTCATTGCCCAACAAGCGTGGCATCGACTGCTACTATGGCCCAATCTGCCAATTCCAGGCACACACATACTATCCGAACTTCTTGAATCGTTACGACCCCGAG